>JANMVO010000292.1:0-12950 GCA_031392805.1 Rhodoferax sp.
GTTCCTTGATGTTGTGGTTCATCTTCTAAGCCGCGCGCATGGCGGCTGACCCGCCATCACTGCAGCCTGCGCATGTCAAGGACTTCTAAGCCGCGCGCATGGCGGCTGACATAACCATCGGGCTACAAGTCCGGCACATTGACTTCTAAGCCGCGCGCATGGCGGCTGACAATCTGCCTGCCGTAGCAGGAAATTTCTTTGTCTTCTAAGCCGCGCGCATGGCGGCTGACGGTGAGGAAGGGAACCAACTGAGTTTTAACAACTTCTAAGCCGCGCGCATGGCGGCTGACCGTTCATGAAAATAAAATTTTTCAATCAAAGCAACAACTTACTTCAATCCCAAGAAAAATACATTACGTTCCGCTGAGGTCGCTAACTACCTGATTCTGTTGAGCATTTTCCATCAGACACGATTTGATGTTTTCGATCAGTGAATCGATCACCTCAATTTGTAGGCACCGATCAATCAGTTCATTGCGAAACTCCTGATCGATTGCTGCGCCAGCACCCATCTCAAAAGCCAGAGGCATCACGATGGCATCTTTGAATAAATCAGCGACATCAAAAACCAAGGCACCGCGCCGCGTTTTGCCATGCAGCACCGGTAGCGCAAAAGAAACACCAAGCGCATAGATGGCAACCGCCGCGTAGCCGTAGGCAATGTAATTGCCATGGTCCAGAAACGAGTTGACCGTATCGGCGCTTGAGCTCTTGCTTCGTTTGCCGCCCTCGCGCTTGAAGTCATCGATCTGAAAAGCAGATCGCAGCCTGGCGTAAAGCATCCTCGACCAGACTGCTTCTGCGGCAAGCATTTCATCCGTCGTCTTGGCGCGCATGATGGCAAGTTCGAATTTCTGCTCATCTGCATCGCCAATACTCGCCCCGTGTTCAACGAGAACCGGGTTCTTGCGCCACGCCTCACGCACCCATTTTGCCCGCACACGCATGAATTGGCGCGCCATGGTGTGCCGTCGCGCCTCGTCCAGCCACATGCGCATCCAATCCTGCATGTACTCAGTGGGCCGATACGCGCTTTGCGGGGTCATGAAAACCGGTTCAACGGCGGCCAGCAGTGGCGACCCACCGGTACCGACAAACCCGACCATGACACCGCTTTCAGCAAGCAGGCGCACGGCAGATTCGGTAATTGATGTGCCCAGCCCTAGCAGCAGGAAGGCCGTGTTTTTATGCGGAATGTTAAAGAACTGTTCGATCTCCTCACCCCGTTGCGTCAGGAAGAGGAGTCGCCCATCCTTTTGCATCACGCGGGCACGCTCGATAAGGAACGCATTTGCACGCTTGCTGAGCAGGATGGCCCTGGCGCCTGGATCAGGCTTCTTGGGTTTGAATTCAGGCTTCACGCTTCACGCCATGGCTGCCGGTTTCACCTTAACGTTGTGCGCAAGCCTTGTTGCGTGAGGCCAATCGTCGTCTGGCGTTACGGGCAATGCAAAACGCCGACTGAAAACCGACAAACCATACACATCGGGTTCGAATGTCAGCGGCAAGCCTTCGGCGCAGACGGCGGTCTCGTGCAGAACCGGTTTCACAAACAAACTGAAGCTATGTCCAGACGATGAACTGTTGAGGCGCAGGTGCGGCAAGGTGTCGGACTCGGCCATGCGCCGGGCACGTGATTCTTCAAGTCGGCTTTTGCGATTTGGCACTCTGAACCGCAAGTATTCCACGTGGGCCGGCGCCTGGTAGTCTGATGCCAGTGTTTTTGTGCGGCCAATGCTCACGTAGTCACGAACAAAGCGCTGCTTTTCAAGCTCGTCGGCAAGTGCTTCGAGCGCTGACTTTTCCAGTGCAAACACCCTGGCGTGGTTGCCCGGGCTGGGCCTGGCACCGACTTTTGCTTGCGGAAAAGCCACCGCATGTTTGAACTCTTGCTTCGCCGCGATTGCATGGCTGAACTTGATGAGCAAGGCCATGATGTCGTGGGCCATCGCGTTGGGCCGCTCTGCGTTGAACGACGGCACCACGCGCAGGTCAATGTAGGCCTGCGGCTGCATTACGCGGCCTCGCCGGCTTCTTCGACCTTGGCCTCAGCTTCGGCCTTTGCATTCGCTTTGGCCTCAGCCTTCTCCGAGCCTCCGCTGTACACGCCGCCACGAATCATCGACCCGATGCAAAACATGCCTTCTGGTGAGTTGGGGTCGATCTGGTTGAGGCGTGAGAACATGTTGAAGGCTGTGGCCTTGCCAGTGCGGAAGAAACTCATGAAATCAATGGAGGCGCCGTTTGGCTCTATCGGCAGGGCTTTGCCAACCACGTCAAATCCTTCGTACCATGTATCAATCGTGCGCAGGCGGTTGCTTATTTTCTGGTCGCGAAGTGCCGCTTGCCCCATGACAGTCTGGTGGTCGGTCCCATCGCTTTTCGTTGGCGGCGCTTCCGCAGTGAGCTTGTACAGTGGGCGCGCAAAGCCCTTGGGCTTGTTCTCAACATAGGCTTGTGACGGGAACACTTCAATTGCACCTTTAACGCCAAAGTCCACGCGCGCTGCAACTTCGATGGCTGCATCCCGGTCACCGCGCAAGCCAGCTGCGACTATCTCCGACAGGCGGATTTCATCTGCGCTGTAGTTGCCAAATGAATAAAGCGGAACATTCAGGGCATCGAAAGCCAAAGTCTGTCCATTGGCGGTGGTGGTCACGGTCACCGATTTTGCGACAACCCGATTACGCCAGAGGAAAGAGCCATTGGCTACATTTCGAGCGATGCGGCGCGAAACCTCTTTCAATCCTTCGCTGGCCTTGGCCCGTGCCACAAAATCGACGACGCTTTCACGAACCAATTTTGCGAGGCCGCCGTCGCCAGACGCGCATGCAAAAAGCGCACTGTCCAGGTCGATCATTCGCAACCCGAACTTCACAAGCAACGCATTGGCACGAGGATCCAGCAGGGCTGTTTCCGTTTGTTGGATGTTCGATACATCACGGTCTTTGGTGCCTTTGGCCGAATCGCCTGCCTCACTGACATTTTGTGTGCCGCGCAGGCCATGCCGAACCACATAAACCGGCATGTCGTCCTGCCCATCAATCTCATTGAAGAATGCCCCCGCGCTCACGAGCATGGATCGCTGAAAAGAGAACACGCTTGGAACCTTGGAAAACGTTTGTGTACTTGCCATGAGAACTCCCAATGAAAATTGAAAAAACAAGGGAAAGGGTCTGGTCTGGTTTGACTCAGTGCCCCACGAGGAAAACACGCTCAGAAGGTCGCTGGTACTTCCAAACTGGAATCGGCTCATCCTTCAAAGATTTGAGTTGAACCAGGCCGACCAGCGGTTCGGCAAACGCGTGTGCATGACCGTCGCGCGTCCAGACGCGATCCTGAATTTTGGTCACGGTGGCGTAACCCATCGTGGCTGGCATCACCCACGGGTTTGCATCGAGGTTTTCTTTTGTGGGCAAGGTGGCATGCATCAGGGCATCGAGGGCGTCCTCTCCTGCGGCTGGCACCATCAAGTCCGGTCTCGCATGCACAGCAAAGCCAGTCTTGAGTCGCGCTCTTACTTGCGCCATGCCTTCAATAAATTCAAACTCCGGTGAATCAGCCGCAACCACGCCGCCCGCCAGACGTGCGTTTCGCATAAAGACTTCGACTTTGTCTGCGCTAACGCTGGCACCTTCCTCAAACACGATTGCCAACGACAGCGTGAGGTCGCAGCGTGCAGTTGGCTGCAAAGACAAGGCGTTCTTGTTCTTCGATGAGTAATCGTCGGCATTGATGAGCGCCGCTGCTCGCAACTGGTGCGGCAACAATGAGTAGGAATCAGGCAGCTTTTCTGCGCGAAGTCGATAGTCATGGACAACGGCGCCGACTCCGATGAAGTCATTTATGGCACCTGGCGGCAAGCACTTCAATGCCAGCGCTTGCCCAAACCCAACGTAGGCCGTTGGGCTGGGTGGTGCCAGGAACCACCACGCAGGTTGCGCATTGGCACCGGACACTTCCATTCGCGGCAGCAACACAATAAATTGGCTCATGGGCATGCCTCTTCAGCAGCGGAAATCAAAGCGACCAGGTCGTTGTCGCCGCAAACCACGAATTCGTTCTTGCCAATCTTGTATCGAAAGCGCTCAACGCTGCCGATGAGCTTTCGTGCAAACTCCTTTTTGAAAGTTCTGTCGCGCAGATCAGGGCCAATCAGCGCCCGCAAAAACCCATCCATTGTGGGCGCAGTCAGACTGCTCAGATGATCCTGGTGCTGCTCCAGAATGTGGCGGGCTGCGGAGGCTTCATTCAGTGATGCGTTGGCAATGGCCTGAATATGGTCAAACTCTTCTTGGCGTATGGCCGCATTGCTCGGCATCCGTTGACCGTTGGCCTCGCGAAGTCTGTGCCGCCAAAGCGCAAATGCCAACGTCTGCTTTTTGGGAGGCGCGAAGGCCAGGCCGCGCAAGTGGCCCTTGAAGTGCAGTGCGTAAGCTGCACGAATGCTCTTGACTTCTTTGGGACCATCAAAAACGAGAGGGCGCTGCATGGCGCGAACATGGCGACCGACATTTTGCGGGTTTGATCCACCGATGCCCATAACGGCGTTCGAGCGGTGTATTGTTGTCTTCCCTGACGAGGGGTTTATGTTTGCATCGGCCTCCATTCTGAGACGACTGCGGATGACTTCACTCAGTCCGCTGCTTTGCAGCGGCGTCAGCGCCAACCAGGGCGATCCAGCGTCTCTGGTGGGCCAAAAGACCTGGCGCAGGCGCGGATCGACAAAGCCGGTTCCGACAGATTCGGCAGATTCAACCGACCCGCGCATTGATTCAATCATTGTTGTCTGGGCAGGGCCTATCTCAGTGAAAAACTCATTGCATGTGCCGTCGAGAACGCTGGTGATTTGCTTTAGCGTTCCTGCTTCCGTGGCTCCCATCACATAGTCAACCGGAATCTTGCTGGCATCCAACGTGCAGACCGCCACAAAGTGCAGTGGCAAACGATCCGCTGGGTTAAGCCGCACACCCACGGGCGAGGCATTGGAGTTGACACTTTTTGACGAAAGGTGGGAGGCTGTCTTGATTGACTTCAGACAATCCGCTGGAGTCAGGTTGACCCATTTCTTTTTTTCGATGAGCTTGACTGCCTTTGGTTTTGCAGCCTTGGCTTTCTCCGGCTTGACGGGCATTTTGGTTGCCTGATTTTGCGAAATTTTCTTAGCCATGTCTCACCTCTTTTCCAAATTTTGATGGAATTTTGAATTTTTCAAGTCCGCAGTAGAACATATAAATATGACTAATTAAAAAATATTTGTTATTATGACCAATTATTGGTCATAATTATGGATATTTAAAAATATGACATCGCCATTATGAGCCACGGATCCGACGAGAAATTGTTTTTTGTATGGCGCAGGGCGTTTCGATCACGCGCCAGGGTTGTTGTACGCGCAGAGGTCGTCGAAGCCTTTGGAATCAGCAAAACGGCCGCATCGACTCTACTGAATGCGGCGGTGGGCTCGTCGGGTGGGCTGCTTCAGCGCGACGGCAATAAGGTGATTGCACCGGCTTGGGCCAAGCCACCACATTGGGCCGATGAGGCAGATTTAATGGACGCGCTGGACCATGGCCGAATCAGCTTTGCGCAAACCGGGCTGCGGTATGTGGAACTGCCAGTGAATCTCAGTACCTGGAGCAGCAGCTTGCCCGCCGGGCCAGGCGCATTGACAACCATCGTTCAAGCCTGCACGCGCAAGCGCCCGACGTACATCAGGTACGTGGGTCTGAAAACCGGTGACGTGGCGCGGTTCCGTCGGGTGTTTCCCATCGCGCTGGAACGCATGGGTGACCAATGGCGGCTTGTGGCACACGACCTGGAAGTGGATGGATTCCCCTTGAGGACTTTCGTGCTGTCTCGAATCACAGAAGCGTCTGCTGATGTCGAAAAATTGCCCAAGGCCTTTATCCCTAGCAGTCCCGTGGACTTCAAGCAAGCCGTCGTTGTTGACTGGGATTTACGCCTGAATCAAGATCAAAAGCAGGCGCTTCGCAGTGAGTTGGGCATTGATTCCAAGGGTGTTGCACACCTCAATAGCCGCGACGTACACGAGTTTCTGGTCAGGTTTGGCGGACGAACAGTTGGCGCCGACATTGTCTGGCCACCGATGCGCAAAAAACCTCTGGCAACATAGGGCAACCAGTCTCATGCATATCGTCCTCATTTCCCAATGCGAGAAAAAGGCCATTCTTCGAACGGCCAAAGTGCTCGACGCCTATGCTGTGCGGCACGGCGACCGCACTTGGGTTACGCCCATCACCAAGAACGGACTTGATGCCCTCTATCACGAGCTGCGCAGCCGCGGCACCAGGCAGACCGCTGTGGCGTGTTATGTCAATGACGGCACCCGGCGGCTCAAATTGCTGTGGGTGATTGGCCGTAAGGGTGCTTTTGGCGCTGCAGGTGCTGTAGCAGTGGCGACGAAGCAGAACCCGGCGAAAAAGCGAGCGCCAGAACTATCGGCAGCAGTCCGTTTGGCGTGCCTGTTGGCTGAGTGTGCTGGGTTGATTCACGACTTTGGCAAGTACGGGCGGATTTTTCAGAAAAAACTTGAATCAGCTACTCCGCTTGCAGACCCGATACGCCATGAATGGATATCACTGCAAGTTTTGCTGGCGCTGTTGGATGGCAGGTCATGGGAGGAGGGTTGGAACCAAACCACGCCTCTGCGCATGGCCCAATATCTGCCACACACCCACGGAATTGAAGGCGGACTCAAAACCGTGGAAGCGGTACTTGCATTCCTGGTCATGTCACACCATCGACTGCCCCGAGGTGAAAAGGCAGGACGAGGCAGCACAACGCGAAGCTCTGTGCCGAGTGATGATGAATACATTCGGGAAGATGCCTTGACGGAAAGCGGAACCACAAGCATTCAGAACCCGTTTCAAGGTCAACCGTCGCCGTTGGCGATGAAACGAATCGAACATTTGCTGGCAAGAATTCGCGCCTTCGAGTTGCCAGACCGTAGCCCCGAAGTATGGCGGGCAATCGCCTCACTTGCCCGCATGGCGTTGATCCTTGCCGATCACCACGTGTCTGGCATCGACAAGACGCAGGACAAAGGCCATGGCCCAAATGCAGCGGGGCAGCCTGGCGTGGCTTTTGCAAACACCCACAAACACAATGGCGCGCGACTTAAAAATCAGGAACTGAGTTGGCACCTCAAGAATGTTGGCGACGAGGCGGGTGCCATGGTTCAGAGGATGCTGGCGTTTCAGCCACCGGGTTTGAGTGGCGACGCGGTTGATGCAATTCGCAAGCCATCAGCGGATCGTTTTCAGTGGCAAAACGTCTGTGCTGAAGCACTGGAAGCAGCGCAGTCCGGTGAAAGACTGCCCACTCTGGTCATCAACATCGCCGGTACCGGTTCTGGCAAAACTCGAATGAACATGCGTGCCGTGGCCGCCCTTCGACCTCCTGATTCGGAGGGCTTGCAAGAACCTGTCCGGGTGGCAACTGCGCTGAACCTGCGCACGCTGACCCTTCAAACGCGGGATGCCTACGCACAGATGCTTGAACTTGACAAGACGCAGCTTGCCTGTGTGCTCGGCAGTCAGATCGCGGTGCGCTTGCATGAAGCCGGGCAAGCGCGCCCAATCTTGATTGACGATGATGAAAATGAGGCAGAGGATGTCTTCGACTTTAGAGGCGAGTGCACCGAACCACCGGCCTGGCTAGCTGGTTTTATGGAAAAAAAGCCGGTTTTGAAGCCGTTGATCATGACGCCCGTGGTAGTGTCAACCATTGATTTTTTGATCAACGCGGGCGAGCCGCACAAACAGGGCAACCACGGCCTGGCGATGCTGCGGATGATGCACAGCGACCTGATCCTTGACGAGATTGACGCCTACGACCCCAAGGCCATGGTAGCGGTAGCCCGGCTGGTGACGGCCAGCGCCATGTGGGGCCGCCACGTGATTGCGTCGTCTGCAACCCTTTCGACTCAAGTGGCGAGAGTTTTGTACGACGCTTTTGCGTTAGGCATGCGTCTACGCAGTACGCTTGAAGGTGGTTCGGCCAGGTGGCGGCAGGCAGTTATTGATGATCGAGTCACTCCGCTTGTGACCGTTTCCGAAACGGTAAAGGATTTTGAGGAATCGTTGAAAGAGCACATTGGCGGGATGATGGAGTCGATGGGGTGCCAACGATATCGACCGGCGGAATTGCAAACCGTGGCTCGAAACGGCGGGCATGGTCAGGGCGGAGAGCATTTTTTCCGCGCCATCAAGGCGGGTTGTGAAAGCATGCATCAACGCCACGCTTGGGATGTCCCCTCAAATACAGCAGGTTTTTGCGGAAGGATATCCATCGGCCTGGTTCGCATGGCCAACATTCGCACGGCAATTTCAGTGGCGAGGCAGCTTGCCGATGAAATTTCCAACGTCCGGGTTTGCTGCTATCACTCGCAAGTTGGGGTGATTCAGCGCTGGAATATCGAGCGAAACCTTGATGCCATCCTGACCCGAAAGACCAGTGACTGGCCCGGTCAGACGGTGAAAAACCCATGCGTTCTTGAGGCAATGCACAGAGCTTGTACTGAGGGTGTCGAGAACATTTCGATCATTGTGGTAGCGACGCCAGTGGAGGAGATCGGGCGTGACCATGACTTCGACTGGGCCGTGATTGAGCCGTCCAGTTCGCAGTCCATCGTACAAACCGCAGGGCGCGTGAACCGCCATCGCCTGGTTCATGTCGAATCACCCAATATTGCGGTTTTGCAATTCAACTATCGAACCTGCGCGAAACCTCAGGGCAAGCCGGTGTTTTGCAGGCCAGGGCTGGAGTCCGAGGACGATATAAGCGCCTACGGCGACCATGACCTTGGACGGCTCTTGAACTGGAGTGCGCTGACCGCAGCGGGTCAAGTTGACGCGCGACTGCGTTACCAGGCAGAAATTCACCCGTTTGCGAAGGCTGACGACACGTCGCTGGAAAAGTCAGTGAAAGGGCCAATGAAAAGTTTTACGAAGTCAGACGATTGCAAATGGCTGATGAAAGACACTTACACGAAAGCGCCTTTGCGCGACGCGAATGGCACCACCCACGACGAGCGGTTTATTGATGGGAATGGGGATTACTTCAAACAAGAACGTACTGGCTACTTGGGACGATACCTAGTTCCTCAAAAGCGATTGCCAGACTCAATAATCGGGAAACATCGAAATGACTGGCTGGTGTTATCGCTTAATGATACGCAGGAACTCGCAAGCAATTTCAAGCCCAAAATTTCAATCGAACAAGCCACTTCTGTACAAATTCTTTCGTTCGGGAATAGCGGTGAAACGCTGGTGCATCACGATCTGTCTTTCGGCTTTTGGAGCCGAAGAAATAGCGCAGATTGACGTTATCTTTTTTGATCCATGCGGCGGATCTGGACCGACACAACTCTATGACCGCAAATCCTTATTCGCGCACGTGAACAATAGATGGCGCCCGCGCCTCATCTGAAATCCCGGCTCGCGGTCCCCAAGCGTGCTATGCGTAGCCCGATGTGACCACGATCCTGCGGTTTCGCCATCTGCTCGAAGAGAACAACCTGAGCATCCAATTGCTGGCCATTATCAACGCCACTTTGGCCACCAAGGGCATGCTAGCCATCTGCTCGAAGTTTGCATCTCTGTGTAAGCGACGCGGAGAAGGCGAACGTCTTATTCAAGTAATATTCAAGCTTCCAAAACCAAGCCCAGCCGACACGAACTGAAGGAGGTCAAGATGCCAAAAATCCAGGAGTCGATGATTGTCAAGCTTCATCCAACCCAGCTCACCGTAGGCATGATCGAAGTCCATGATAAGAAAAAGCACTTGGTGTCGCTAGAGGCCGAGGAACAACGAAGGTTTATGCAAGCCCATCCCATGCCTGCAGTGATCGGGCCGTAAGGCAAACTGTACATAACCGACCACCACCACCTCGGACGAGCCGCCCTAGAAGCGGGCATCGCTACTGGATTCTTTCTGGTGGAGGCCGATTTTTCGTCCTGCGGATTAGATGACTTTTGGAAGGAGATGGACAAGAACCTGTGGGCCCACCCAATGGACGATAACGGGGTGCGGCATCATTACTCTGCCATTGCCACGCACCTGGATAAATTGGTGGATGACGCCTACCGCTCCCTGGCCGGGTACGTGCGAAACGCAGGCGGTTACGACAAGACGCCTACGGCATTCGCTGAATTTGTTTGGGCCGATTTCTTCCGCCGCTCCATTCCCATTGAGGACTTGAAAACCGACTTCCAAGCGGCGGTTAAGACGGCCCTGCCGCTCGCCCGAAGCCCCCTTGCCAAGAGAATGCCGGGGTTCAAAGAAAGTAGTCACTGGCAATCTGCCGAAGACCTTCCATTACCCTGAATCCGTGAGCCGATTACCTGCCCGCCCGATATCCATTTGATTTTCTCCCTGACATCCAACACCTACCTGATCAGAAAACCGCTGCACCATCATGTCAAATAGCACCTTCACCTTGCCCATGATCACCTTCAATTCAGCGACAGAAATCATCTTATAGGTTCGCGCAACGTATACAGGTATCAGGAAAGTATCGAGTGCCGTAAAAGTCTCATTCAGATTTAGGCATTCACGGTTGAGGTGCTCCACCATAACGACCTTGGTTTCTTCCAGCGTATTGCCCATACCCTGCCAAAGGGGGTACGCCTTCATAAGTCCTTCTCCTTGAAGGGCATGAAGTCCAGCCTTAAAGTCACTTTGAGCGTCAGCCAGGCGCTGGAGCAACTCAAGGTCACGTCTACGATAAAACAATTTGAGAGACAGGTAATAGAAGTTACTTTTGAATGCTCTGCGCGTAAAAGAGGTGAAGAACGAAACATCAACCTTCAGCGTTAGCATGTTACTTTCGAGGATCACGCGCTTTACCGTCTGGAACTGCGCCATGTTCTGCAAATTTTTCGACAAGGTCAATTTCTTTTCTCGCTCACTTTGTGGAAAGGGCTGTCATCAGCAAAGCATTGTCAGAATGCCTAATTGACCAACCATGACGCAGTTTAAATCCGACGGCAGATTCGGGGGGATGGCTTGGACCATCTCCAAGTGCGTTGGACAGCAACGCCACCCTCCAAAAAAGATCCGACTCGTTGATAGTTTGCAACACCGATTTTAAAGAGCGGCCATCCAGAGCCGTTCAAAACAGTTCCAGAATAAAAGCAGGTTCGGCACCGTTGCAAAAACCGAGAAAAAAGTAAAGAAACACTCTTGACCACGCTGTACTTAGCGTTACAATCCATCTAACGCAAATGCGCCAACCGATGCCCAACGAGCTTTAAAGCTCAAACTGAACTAACGCCAATCGTCGGCGAATCGAACCACTGACCGGTGAGGAAACATCGCGATGGTGGTGAAATTGGCTGTGCAACTCCGCTCGGCCCCGAAAAAAGCTGAGACCGCCGAGCCGCGCATTGCGCGATATAAATCCTCAGCTTCACATGCGCTGCAGCAGCAGCGCCATCCGCGCCCAGATGCGCCTGTGCTGCCGAGCAATCGCTGCTGCATCAGCACAGGCCTGACTTGCTCACGGTGCATCGCGCAGCACACTCCTTGATGATTGGAAAAACTGGAGGTTCAGATGAACTTCGTGATCAACCGGGCAGAGCTGATTGCTCTTACCGGAATCAAACGCACTCAAAGTTTCGCACTGCAGAAAACTGGTGAATTGCGCACTCTGTCACAGCATGCGGCGCAAGGCTGGTTTGAACTTGCAGAAGTTCTGCATTGCGTTGCAATGCTGCATGGCCTGCCACAACCCGATGAGCTGTGTGTTGAAAAACACGCTCGTTTAGTCGTTGATGCCCGGCTAAGAAGTCAGACCAAACGCAAGCAATACATGCGTTAAATGCTGGCAGAGCAGCCTTCATGTGTTTATCTAAAAACACATGGAACTTGCCTTTTTACTGGAAAAGTCAAGCTCCATGTTTTTTTTTTAAAGTTCCGGGTATTCCGGACTAGAAAAAAGGCAGCAAAAGCTGCCGCAACAAAGCAGCCATTTATGGCTGCTAACAGAGCAGCAAAATCTGCCAAGTTTTAATCCAACCACGCTATCAGTTTCCTTACTGGAGACCTGATGTACTGGTTCGGCAACCGGTGGCTCCAACGCCACGTCAAAAAAGCACGCAGCCAACGCGTCGCCTCAATTCTCCAGCTGTCATGTCCCCGGACAGCTTGCTGGACGATCCAACGTCACTGACCCTGTTCAGTTGGCAACTCCTCTAAGCCTTTATTGCAGCAAGTCAAAACACTCGCGCCACAAGTGCGATGTGAAAAAAAAGTGTGACGCAATTCACTTGATGAAACATACAAAAAAATCACTATTCAAATCAAAGACTAGCAGCAGTGCAAGTCAAGTTTGATAAATGACACATCAAAAAAACTGCCCAAAAAGCAGTCATCTGAACCAACGAAGACTAGGGCTATCTGCCCAAGCGCTTCTTGAGCCAAAAAAGAGGCCGCATGTGCCCCTCGCGGGGCTCGCAACCTAAACCCAACCGAACTTCCGGTCTCTTTCATTTAAATATTTTCATGGAACTATCCAGCGTGACGCGCCCGCGTCACGCTGCCTTACTTTTTGCGGGCGGCCTTCTCTCGCCTGGAGTATTCCGGGTGGGTTTTGTATTGGTGTGTTATTCACTACTTCTATTGGAGATATTGATGAGCAAACGTTCTCAGGCCCGGCGGAGTCTTCACGCTGCCAACAATTTTCTGGGCGGTGCACGCTGTGAACGACGGCCAAGAACCGCTCTTCTCTGACGGTGAGCAGCGTTTTCTTCCGACTTGACGATTGACCAAGAACCCAATCACGGAAGAGGCCCGAGGGCCTCTTGCGTGATTGCGGCGTTTGAGTTTGGGGTTATGTCGGCGTTGATGTGCCACAGGCCAGTGCGCTCTAATAGCGCCCATACCGAGAAGTAGGCGGGCGCAGCGGCGGCCCTTACGTGGAAGTT
>JANMVO010000651.1:0-3851 GCA_031392805.1 Rhodoferax sp.
GGTATCGGGCGATATGCCGGTGGCCGCCATTTCAGAGTACACCGCCCTGCAAATGAAGCAGGCCGTGGTTGGCTATGGCCGCGCTGACAAAACCCAGGTGCAGGAAATGGTGCGCCGCCTGCTCAGCCTGCCCGCCCTGCCTGGCCCCGACGCCGCTGACGCGCTGGGCCTGGCCATCACCCACGCCCACGCCGGCACCGGCCTGGCCCGCATGGCGCAGGCGAAAGGCATCGGCGGCGTGCCATCGCAGACGCAGAAGGCGGCCTACCGGGCGGGGCGCAGCCGGTAGCAGCGGTGATGGGTTTGGCCCTGTTCACCGTCATAATTGCTTCGAAATCCCAGAGACAAAATGGCATCAACAATCACTCAAAATCATCACGGCATCCGCGACAACCACTCGCGTGGTCAGGTGGCGGATTTCCTGTCGGCCAAGATTGGGGAGGGCAGCCGCCTGTCGGTGGTGTCGGCCTATTTCACCATCTACGCTTATGAGGCCCTGAGCGAAACGTTGGATGGCGTTGAATCTTTGCAATTCCTGTTTGGCGAGCCGCGCTTTATCCAGTCCCTTGACCCAGAGAAAACCGATAAAAAGGCTTTCAAAATTGAAGACGAAGGGCTTGAGCTGGCCAACCGCCTGCGGCAAAAAGAAGTCGCCCGCCGCTGTGCCGACTGGATCAAGCGCAAAGTGGAAATCCGCTCGGTCAAAACGCCGGGTTTTTTACACGGCAAGCTGTACCACATTGACGATGGGCGGCGGGAACACGCGCTCATGGGCAGCTCAAACTTCACCCGCCGTGGCTTGGGGCTATCGGCCACGCCGAATATTGAGCTAAACATGGTGGTCGATAGTGACCGTGACCGCGCCGACCTGAAAGCCTGGTTTGACGAGCTGTGGCAAGACACGGCTTTGGTGGAAGACGTCAAAGCCAAAGTGCTGGAATATCTGGCGCAGCTTTATGTTGACCATTCACCCGAGTTCATTTACTTCAAGACGCTCTTCCACGTCTTCGAGAAATTCCTGTCTGGCCAGGAAGAGCAGGCACAGTTCTTTGAGAACACGGCCATTACAGACACCGGCATCTGGCAGGCGCTGTTTGAATTCCAGAAGGACGGCGTCAAGGGTGCCATCCAGAAAATAAACACCCACAACGGCTGCATTCTGGCCGACAGCGTAGGCCTGGGCAAGACCTGCTCGGCTCTGGCCGTCGTCAAATATTTTGAGCTGCGCAACCACCGCGTGCTGGTGCTGTGTCCCAAAAAACTGCGTGAGAACTGGACTGTTTATCTGGTCCAGAACGCCAGCCAGCTCAACCCCTTTCTCAAAGACCGTTTTGCCTACACCGTGTTGTCGCATACCGACCTGTCCCGCGAGAATGGCAAAGCGGGCGACGTTGACCTCGGTGCCATCAACTGGGGCAATTTCGATTTGGTCGTCATCGACGAGTCCCACAACTTCCGCAACAACGTCAAAGGCAAGCGCGACGAAGAAGGCAATATCGTCAAGAAAAGCCGCTACGAGCGCCTGATGCAAGACATCATCCAGACCGGGGTCAAGACCAAGGTGATGTTGCTGTCTGCCACACCGGTCAACAACGACCTGAAGGACCTGCGCAACCAGCTCTATCTGGTGTCGGAAGGGCAAGACCACGCGCTGATGCCCACCACCGGCATTGCCAGCATCAAGCAAACACTGGACACCGCGCAGAGGACCTTTACCGAATGGGCGAAGCCATCTCTTTCAGGCTTCGGTGAGCGCGACCCCAAAGACCTGTTGGACCGCCTCCCCGCAGGCTTCTTCACACTGTTGGATGAGCTGACCATTGCCCGCTCCCGCAAGCACATCCAAAAATATTACAAGTCGTCGATGGCACAAATCGGCCATTTCCCCAAGCGCACCAAGCCTGTCTCGGTGTACTCGGAAATTGACAAAAAAGGCCGCTTCCCTACTTATGACAAGTTGAACGAAGAGATTGAGAAATACCAGCTTGCCTTGTTCAAACCCTCCACCTACGTGCGCAAGCAGTTCAAGGACCAGTACCAGGGTGAAGTCAACGTACGCAACTTCAGCCAGGAAAATCGCGAGAAGTTTTTGATCGGCATGATGAAGGTGAATTTTCTGAAGCGGCTGGAAAGCTCGGTCAAGTCGTTTGCCATCACCATGGAGCGCACCGTCAACAAAATTGAAGACTTGGAGCTGCGCCTCATCGCCTACAAAAAACTGCGCGACGGCAAGGCCGAAGACTTGCAAGCGACCCTGTTTTTGCTGGAGGCGGAAGAAGACGAAGAGTTGCGCGAGGCCTTTGAGGTGGGCACCCTCAAATACCGCATGGAGCACATGGATGTGGACCGCTGGCTGGCTGATTTGTCCACCGACAAACAACAGCTCTCCATGCTGGCCGAGAGCGCGGGCGGCGTTGGCCCCGAGCGCGATGCCAAGCTGGAAGCGCTTAAAGGCATCATCCAGACCAAGGTGACCCAGCCCACCAACAACAACCTGGGTGAGGCGAATCGCAAGGTTATAGTGTTTTGCGCCTTTGCAGACACAGCCGCGTATCTGTACGAGCAACTGGAGCCCTGGGCCAGCAACACCCTGCACACGCATATCGCCTTGGTGTCGGGCGGCGCACGCCCCAACCGCAGCACTTTTGGCCATGCAGAGTTCAACCAGATACTCACCAACTTTGCACCGCGCGCCAAGCAGCGCGCCATGATGTCCAAGATGCCGCAGACCGGTGAGATCGACATTTTGATCGCCACCGACTGCATCTCCGAAGGCCAGAACCTGCAAGACTGCGATCTGCTGGTCAACTACGACATCCACTGGAACCCGGTGCGCATCATCCAGCGCTTTGGCCGCATAGACCGCATCGGCAGCCCCAACGCCAGCATCCAGCTCATCAACTTCTGGCCCACGCCAGACCTGAACAAATACATCAACCTCAAAAATCGGGTTGAAGCACGCATGGCCCTGGTGGACATTTCTGCCACCAGCGATGACAACATTTTGACCAATGCCGAGCTGGAGGAGCTCATCCAGCAAGACCTGAAATACCGCGACAAGCAACTCATGCGCCTGAAAGACGAGGTGCTGGACCTGGAAGACTTCAACGAATCCGTCGCTTTGAATGAATTCAGCCTGGACGACTTCCGCATGGACTTGAGCAACTATGTGGAGGCCAACCGCACCAAGCTGCAAGACGCGCCTTATGGCCTGTACGGCGTGGTGCCTTCCAGTATTGAAGGTGCTTCGGTCAAACCCGGCGTCATCTACTGCCTGCGCCAGCAAGGCCACGAGGCCGCACAGGGCGTTGAAACGGATTACCAGGCGGTCAACCCGCTCAGCCCGTATTTTTTGGTCTACATCCAGACCGATGGCACGGTGCGCTACAACTTCACAGCCCCCAAGCAAGTGCTGGAAATTTTCCGCACCCTGTGTCAAGGCAAGACGGCACCCTATGCCGAGCTGTGCAAACTGTTTGACGAGCAAACCCGCCACGGGCAAGACATGAGCGCCTACAGCGCCTTGCTGGACAAAGCCGTCGCGGCCATCGTAGCCCAGTTCAGCCGTAAAAACGCCGCCAACTTGTTCACGGGCCGGGGTGGCAAACTAATGGACGCGACTAAGGCTGTGAATAGCAATAGCGACTTTGAGCTGATCACCTGGCTGGTGATAAAATAGATACGTTTTTGTATATATTTTAGGAGGCAAGCATGCAAGCGACCGCCAAATTATTTACCTCGGGCAACAGCCAAGCGGTTCGATTGCCCAAGGCTTTTCGGATGCCGGGTGATGCCGTATGGATTCAACGGGATGAAGCCACGGGCGACATCATTCTGCGAGCCAAGAACGA
>JANMVO010000717.1:0-2166 GCA_031392805.1 Rhodoferax sp.
CGTTGATGACAAAGCGAGGTTGGTCACCATTTTGGCCGTGAGCACGCGGGATGATGTGTATGCGCTGCTTGCTGGGCGTTTTGCCTGAACTTGGCAGGTGCAGGGCGCGCTCACGCGAATGGGCGGCTCGCCTTCAAACCACGCCGCCCGCCACATGCCCCAGCGTGAAGGCTTCCTCAAACACCGAGTAGCCTGCCCAGTCGCTGTGGGCAAATGCCAGAGGGCCGGTTGAAAAAACGGGTTGCTCTTTTATTAATAGTTGACTATGTATATAGGACGAGGGCCAGAGGCCAATTTGACCGATATTTCTGGGGATGGGCACCGCCATGGCATGGCCGTAGCGGGTGATGTCGATGCGGGTGGCCTTGGCGCGCAGGTCGGGGTGGGCCTGGCTTAGCTCGGCCAGGATGGCGTCGCGCCACGTGGCCCACGGCGTGTCCATCAGCAGCTTGCGGCCTTGCGGCACGTCACCCAGCGCCCGGTAGTGGGTGAGCACGGTGGCGCCGGGCACGGGCAGCAGGCTCTGGTGTGTGGCATCGACGTAGCCGAGGCCGCCGCCGCTGGACGCTGTCTGCGCGTCTGTGCCGCTTTCACCGCCGCCACGGCCTGGCCCATTTTGCAAGCCCGGATGGCTTTGCGCAGGACGATCCTCATTCGATTCGCCATAGCCGGCGTACAGCACATTGTCCCAGCTGGGTGCCGCGCCAGGCAGGTCCTGCAAAGGGGCCTTGATGTGGATGTTGGCCACCAGCCAGGGCGCGTAGCGGGTGCTGGCTGCCGCTTGGCGCAGAAAATCAGGCGGGTTCTCGACCACCCTTGCCGCTACAAAAATCGGCAGCGCCACGATGCAGCGTTTTGCCAACCAGCGCTGCATGGTTTGCGTGGCGGGGTTAAAGGCATCGACCTCCACGCCGTGCTTGACTGCGGCAATGCGCACCACCATCCAGCCACTGTGCAGGCGCTCTTTCAAAGGCGCGGCCAGGCGGCGCGTCAGCCAGGCGTTGCCTTCGGGCCAGGTGAGGATGCCTTCGTGCTCTGAGGTGCCAGCGGACTCGGCGCTGGCGCTGGCGCTGTCGATGTGGCTGTCGTTGTCGCTGTGGCCCGCAGCAGACGCTTCAGCGGCATGGCCAGCGGACGCAAAGAAGCCATGGCGGCTGGCAAAGTAATGAATGCCGGCCCAGGCTGACACGGTGGCAATGCCAGCGCCGTAGTCGTCACGGCAGCAGTAGTCGAGGTACCAGCGCAGATGCGGGTCGGTTAAACCGTTCTGGTTCAGATACACTATAAATGTAATAGCTAACAATGATGATTGGGAGCGGGCTAGAGGCATTTTTGACACAGGAATCGTCCATTTCGCGGCGTTTTGCGCCTGCTCCACCAAGGCTGCAAACTTCTGGTACTGCGCCAGTGTGTCGCGGCCCACGCCCTGCACCGGCAGCAGGCCGGTCTGCCAGGCACCGTTGAAGAACAAGCGCTCTTGCGGGCTGTGGCACAGGTGGCGCTCGTCAATCACCCAGCGGCCCGCCACGCGCTTGCGGATTCCAAATTCTTCCAGCAGGTCCTGCACCTCATTGGCGTCATCGCCCGGCACCGGCAGATAGTGCGCACCCAGCGGGCAGGCAATGCCGTTCACAGCGCCGCCACGGCTGTTGCCACCGGCCTCGTCTTCCAGCTCCAGCAGGGCAAAGTCGTCCATGCCCTTGAGGCGCAGCGCACGCGCGGCGGCCAGACCCGCCACGCCACCGCCGGCAATCACAACCCGTGTTGTGTGGGTGACGATTGGGGCTGGCCACCGAGCCGCCTGGCCTGAGCCGGTCGAAGGGCGCAGCAGGTGGCCGCGTTCGTGCTGGACGCCGGTGAAGCCCCCGGTGATGTGATGGGCGCTTTCACAGCCCAGCAGCGGCAGGGTTGCGCTTGCGAGAAAGTGGCGGCGTTTCATTGCTGGTCCAGCCTATTTGCGTGCAGAGTCATCCCTCGCCTTCGCCCTGGACCTCTCCCGCAGGGAGAGGGAATCAGAGGGTACTCTGCGGCGTGACGGGGACGCAAGCTCTTGCCGTGATGTTTCATCAATGCGCCACCACTTTGCCCCACTCCGCCTCGTAAGTGGTCACCAGAATCTGGTTTGACAGGCGGTTCACCCCGGCAGGCACGCGCGCCATGTCCACC
>JANMVO010000714.1:0-3367 GCA_031392805.1 Rhodoferax sp.
CGCCAAGACCATCACCCGCACTGGCGTGAGCGGTTTACCGAGCCTGCCCCGCTGCAAGCGGATGCCACACCCATGCAAGCCATGGCGCACCGATTGAAGACGCGGGCAGGCAAAGCGGCTTACGCCCTGCGAAAGCAGACGGTGGAGCCGGTCTTTGGCATCATCAAGTCAGTCATGGGGTTCAGGCAGTTCTCTTTGCGCGGATTGCGCAAAGCCACGGGTGAATGGAATCTGGTTTGCCTGGCCTGGAATGTCAAGCGCATGGCCGTGCTGCGTCCAAAAGTTGGATAAAGGCAGGAAATGCCGTGGAAAACACTCAAAATCCAGAAAATACCGATCAAAGTGCCTATTATTTAAGCAGATTCAAAAGTAGACAGCTTTTTGAATTCCTGAGTCCGACAGGCTGCTAGAGGTATAAATGATCACTCTTTATGAGCTGCGATGGTCCCACTACTGCGAAAAAGTCCGCCTGGCGCTGGGCTACATGGGCTTGCCCTGGCGGGCCGTCAGCATCAACGCTTTTGGCAAAAAAGAGCTGCAAGCGCACCCCCGGCCAGCGCATTTGCCCAACGCCACGGTGCCCGCCATTTGGGACGACAGCACGGGGCAGTTTGTGATGGACTCCACGCCCATCCTGCGCTACCTTGCCGAGACTTATCCCCATTCGAGCCCCGGCGCATCCGCGCTGTTTGGCCATGACGCTGCCACGCGCGCGGCCATCGACGCGCAACTGGTCGAGTTCGATACCCACCTGGGCCTGCCCGCTCGGCGCGTCGGCTATAGCCAGGTGATTTTTGAATGCCCGGCGGCCTTGAGCGACCTGTTTCTGCCCGAAGTGGCGGGCGGCCTGCTTTGCGCTCCAGGCGTGCGCCAGGTGTCGGGCCGGGTGCTGGGCATGCTGCTGGCCAAACGCTTCGACTTCCACGGGGCCGAGGCGCAAGGGGTTTTTGAGGCGCTGGAGGCTTACCTCGTCGCATTGGCAGCCCGGCTGGAACCGCAGGAGTTTGTGGTGGCCGTTGGGTCGGGCCGTGAATCCGGTGCAGCGGTCGGTCATAGTTCAGATGCTGCGCCCAGTAGCGCCTTCTCCATGGCCGACCTGGCCCTGGCCGCTATGCTGCGGCCCCTTACCATCGTGCCGTTTTTTGCCGAACACCCGCAGCTTCAAACGCTGTTTGCGCGCCAGCGCGACGTGCTGCAACGCCATAGCCCAGAGGGCGATTTGCTCTACCAGCAGGCCATCGCCCGTGCACGGCTGCGGCGCGCGCCAGTGCGCAGGCGCTTGAATGCCAATGCTGTGCGGGCAATGCCGCCCGCCAGTCTGGCCGCCAAGTTGGCCGCAAACGACCAGCGCAATATTTGGGACGCTGGAATGTGGGCCATGCCGTTTCACTACTTTTATACGCTGCGCCAGGGCAAGGTGCGCCAGGCCGGGGCCAGCGCTGATGTGCGGTGAAGGCGGGTCGAGTTCGGTCTGGCAGCAACACAATTTGCCGCAGTTTGCACCGAATGCATGTTGAAATCCGCGTATCCGGTGCAAATCGTTTAAAATCATAGGCTTATGATCTATGAAAAGCATCAATATCTGCCGTTTTCGAGCGACGCGCAGCGCATCGCAGCCAACCTTGAACAGGCTTACAGCTTCTGGCTGAGCGCTCGTCAATCCCTGCAGAAGTTGCCAGCGTCCATGTACTGGGCCGAACGCTCAGGCAGTCAGTACCTGTATGTCAAACAAAACGGTACTGACAATGGCACCAGCTACGGCGTGCGAAGCCCAGAAACTGAGAAGAAATTTGCATCTTTTACGGAAGAGAAAAATGAGGCGCTGGAGCGCACAGCCTCCGCAGACGCCCTGATTCAAACCCGCTCAACGCTGTACCGCCGCTTGCGCCTGCCCACGCTGCCCGACAAGCAGGCCGAAATTTTGCGCAAGCTGGATGTTGAAGGTTTGCTGGGCACTGACCTGATGGTCGTGGGGACGAACGCATTTTCAGCCTACGAATGGGCTGCCAATGCCATCTTTCCGGCTGGCAACGAAGAAACGCAAGACTTTGACCTGACGTGGTGCCGGGACACGCCGGCGTCGTTGACGTTAGCAGGGACTGACTCTGAAAAAAGAACGCGCAAAACCCTCTTCAGCGTTTTAAGAAGCATTGACCCGAGCTACAAAATCAACCCGCGCAAGCCCTATCAGGCCTTGGACGCAGACGGCTACGAAGTCGAGCTTTTGGCGGCACCCAGTTGCCACCCATTGCCAAAAGAAGAGGCCTTTGCGCCCATGCAAACACTGATCGAGCAGGAGTGGCTTTTGCTGGGCAGCCCTGTCAGCGCGGTTGTCGCCACCGAACGCGGCAGGGCTTGCCCGCTGACGGTGCCCGACCCCCGCTTCATGGGCCTGCACAAGCTCTGGCTGGCCGACAAACCCGAGCGCAACCCCGTCAAGCGCGACAAAGACCGCCGGCAAGGCGACGTGCTGCTCGATGCCGTGCGCCACTTCATGACGGCGAGCCACCCATTCAATGTTGATTTCCTGTTCTCGGTACCCGACGACCTTCGGCCGGCTTTTGACGAATGGTGCGCACAGCGCCAGTTCATTCCTATTTCATGAGCGCCCGAATTGGCGTCTCCTATAGCGACGTGCGGATTTTGTGCTGCAACCCTGCGACGGCATGGCAGGCGTGATGAAAATGATGGCGGCATTCATGACGGTACAAAAATACGAGCTAGTAACGGACGTAATAAGAATACGAACGGACTTCTCACTTCACGGTGAAGGCATCTATTGCCACGCCTGATTTGGACAAGTCCACCTGCAGCCTTTTAGAGGACGAAGTTTCATGAGCGAAATTGGACGACTAGGCGCTGATTTGGCTAAAAGCGTGATTCAGGCAAACGGCGTAGATTCTGCTGGCAAAGTGGTGACTAACTGACAATTGTCACGAGGCGAATTCAGGCCTTGGTACATGCAGTTGCCCCTAGTCTGACCGATTGCGATGGAGGCCAGATCGGGTGTCCACCACTGGGCGCACGAGCTGTAGAGCCAACTAAATCGCGCTTGATTTGGTCTGTGGATGAGTCTGAAGGCCCGAGAAGCTATGATGCCTGTAGAGGAAGTTACATATCACTTATCGAAGGAGCCTTTCAAGAAACAAGCTGAACGATGAATCAATGACTTAGCTGATTGGCTATTGCAATTCAGGCAGGCAGCAGCCTCTGACAGCTCAGAAAAAGAGGCGTGTAGGACTGGCGTAATAAGCTCACTCTTTCGAACGGGGTAGCACAAGGCTCCACCAATGTAATGCTCGCAATCAGTCCCGGACCAAACTCTTAATCGGGCAAAAATGCACCAATGCTCTATCGGCCACTACAC
>JANMVO010000025.1:0-1554 GCA_031392805.1 Rhodoferax sp.
TGTCAATCGCCTGCCACGCCGCCTTGTAGCTCACGCCCGCCTCGCGCGCGGCTTTGGAAATGGACCCGCTGTGTCCGATCAGCCGCAAAATCTCGATGCGTTTGTCGGCAGAGGCATGCCCCAGCGCCTGCGCATAAGAAAGCACTGGGAAAGCCGATTTTTTCATGACGGTGATTTTGCGCTCAGGCGGATTCCTGGCAAGATATTTGCCGACACGGTGATGCACGCGACCGCCAAGAACCTCAACGGCACCCACTGGTCAGGGCCTCATCAGCCACCAGGCACGCCTGCAGGGATGGCCGGTTGCAGCGCACGGGGCAGAATTCATGGAGAGGATGCGCTGCCAAAACTCGTTGCGAAAATGCGTTGTGCGGAACCACTGCGAGAAAGCACTGTGGAAATATTACTATTATAAACATAGCTACATGTGTATATTCCACCCGGGCTAGAGTCTGGTTTTACCACCAAAACCGCCGAAAACAGCGCTGCAACACCCTCAGAGCGCAATTCATGCCCGCCAACCCTGCAGGCCAAACAGCATCGCCGCAGTCAGCATTGCGGGACCGCACAACCATTCCATTCCACCCAATGCTAAACTTTCGCTATTCCAAAATGTAATAGCGAAATATCTGCACTCATGACGCTGCGTTTCCCGGCATTCCCTGCCATCTTGCCCGCATTGGCGCTGGCTGCGCTGTCTTCTGCATTGCAGGCGGAAGAAGTGCATATCGCTGTTGCGGCCAATTTCACCGCGCCCATGAAAGCAATCACGGCGCAGTTTGAAAAGGACACCGGTCACAAAGCGGCTCTTTCATTCGGTTCCACCGGCAAGTTTTACGCGCAGATCAAAAGCGGGGCGCCGTTCGATGTGTTCCTGGCGGCTGACGACCAAACACCAACGCGGCTCGAAAAAGAAGGCAATGCGGTGGCGGGCTCGCGCTTTACTTACGCACTTGGGCGCCTGGTCTTGTGGTCCGCCATGCCCAATTTTGTCGATGCCAAAGGGGAGGTTCTGAGGGCTGGAGATTTCGCCAACATTGCCCTGGCCTCGCCCAAGCTGGCACCCTATGGGGCAGCGGCGGTTGAAACTTTAACCCGGCTCGGGCTGCTGGCCGCCCTGCAGCCGAAGTTTGTGCAGGGCGAAAGCATTGGCCAGACCTACAGCTTTGTCGCCACCGGCAACGCAGCGCTTGGGTTTGTGGCGCTGTCGCAGGTGTTTGAAGACGGCAAAATCAAAAGTGGCTCGGGCTGGATTGTTCCTGCCAACCTGCACAGCCCGCTGCGCCAGGACGCGGTACTGCTGGCGCGCGGCAAAGACAACAAGGCTGCCACAGACTTCATTCGCTTTCTGAAAACGGACAAAGCGCTGGCAGTGATGCATTCATATGGCTATGAAACTGCGCCATGAAAGCCCGCCATGCTGTTTGACGCGACGCTGAAATTCACTGCGCGGCTTGCGCCCGCCAAGGCATGCCATGACCTTTGACGCTGCGCTGGGTGCCATCACGCTCACCTTGAAACTGGCCGGGTTGACCACGCTCATCCTGCTGCTGC
>JANMVO010000043.1:0-1924 GCA_031392805.1 Rhodoferax sp.
TCCTTCAATATTGCCGATGAATTGTCTTCACGCAGTAGCGCATTGATCTGCTGAATGGATTTCTTTGCATCGTCAGGCTCGTTACCTGTACCCACAAGCTTTAACCGAGCATAGACCTTTGCCGCAGCAGCTTCATGCACATGGATTTCAGGAATCGCACTCCCCTTGCGCACCTTTAAAAAGTAAACCTGTTCCTGACTTCCGAAGACAACGGCCAGAGGTGCCAAATACTCCGCCAGACGTGCCATCGGCAACGTGTCCGGCTTCCAGGCATCGATGCGAAAGTCAAAAACCGTAGGAGCAACCATATCCCAATTATCTACCTTGCCAGTCAAGCCCGCAGTAGCGCGAACCCTCAAAAACAACGATTGGTGCGATCCCAAATGAGGCGCCATGCCTTTCTAATTTTTGTAAAAGCTTCGGCCTGTTTGATACAAATTCAGGGAGAGAGAAATGCCAGCGCCGCCAGAATGTCAACCCGTGTGCGGAACCTGCCAAACGCCTTGATGTCCTGCTCGCGCACGATGGGAAACGTCTCCAGCATGTATGCGGCGTCATCGCCATGCAGGCCATAGAGCCAGAAGAAAACTGCATCCAGTGCCGCCATGCGCGCACGGCGTTCTTCCTCGTCCCACACGAAGGGTGGCAGCACCTCGCCAGCATCATCCACATAGCCCATGTCGCGGGCAAACGGGGCCATGTCGTGGGCGGTGTAGGTCAGCGCCAGCACCTGCGGCAGCACGAAGTCCGCGACAGTAGGGTGTGCGTGGTTGCCGTTCATGAGCTTTGCCTTGCGCATGGCTTTTGCAAACCCGGCCGGCAGGAGGTCGGTGAAGCGGGCGGGGAGGATGACAGGCAGTTGTTCGACTACAAACCAATTGACGTGCTGGCCTTGCACTTTCTGCCTGGCCACAAAGTCAAACGCGAAGCTGCTGAAGTTCGCCAACAGCAAAGCCGCGATGCGGCAGTAGTCAGTGCGTGCGGCACCGTCGGCTGGCAGCAAGATGGGCAAGGTATTGCCAAAACCGCCCTTCGGAACCATGGCGGCAATCATGGTGCGCATGTTGGTTGGAGAGGTCACGTCCTTGAAGCCGAGGCAATAGTCCAAGTCGCCAAGAGCCGTGGTTTGGGTGGCCTCAACCCAATATTGCGGGGCTGGGCAACGCTTGGGGCTGGCTTTGTCCTCGAGCGAAATCGCCACCTGTTGCGCGGCGCGGTGCAAGTTGCCATCGTTCACCACCACATCCGCCGCCCGGTGGTCAAACATCTGCACCATCTTGCCTTCAAACAGGGGCACGGCCACTTGGACCGCTTTGCCGTCCACTTTCTCCCAGCGGTTCAGCGGCGCTGGCGTCCAGCCCTGCTTTTGCAACTCCGCCGCTTTCAGGAACAGGTGCGAGTCGTTGGTCATGTGGAACATGGTGGCGTACTTCACCGGCCACACGGTCACATCTAGCTGCCGGCCCAGCGATTCACTCACCACGCCGTGCTTTACCAGCACCGGGTGGCTGGCGTAAAGCCGCAAGGTAATGTCGGCATCGCGCTGGGTGCGGAAAATGGGCGCGGCCCCGGTGTTGGGGTTGACGCGCGAGAAATCCGCACTGGACAGCAGCAGCACGCGGCCTGGCTCGTCCAGCTCGGCCAGGCTGTGCAGGTAAAAGGCGCAGCGGCTGGGCAGTGCCTGCGGCGGCTGTGCATTTTGCGGCTCTGCATCCTGGGTTTTTCTGTCTTGCGTCGGTGCCTCTGGCGTTTCTGGAGCCGTGAACCGCGGCACTTTGCCAAAGACCAGCGCGCAGAATTTGAAGCGTGAATCCACATCGGGGAAGAACACCTTGCGGTTCTCAAAGTCAAACAGCGCGTGCAGCTTGCCGGTGCTGCTGATAGAGCGGAAAAACTCGGCCGCGCCTTTGTCCGCCGCAATGCC
>JANMVO010000067.1:0-3885 GCA_031392805.1 Rhodoferax sp.
ACTCCAATTTGATGTTGTATTCTTTAATGAGTTTTCCCCAAAAGTCATAGTCCTGTCTGGCCATTTTTTCAAACTCTTCAGGGGTGCTGCCAATGGGGAGATAGCCAAATTCTTGAAGCTTTCTCTGAATATCTGGCATGCGGATGACTTTCACAAGATCACTGTTGAGTTTTTCAACAATTTCGCTGGGCGTATCTTTCGGGACATAGATCCCTTGGAAGGCATAGGTTTCAAACCCTGGTATTGACTCGCTGATGGAGGGGACATTGGGGAGAACGGAGGAGCGTTTGCCGCTGCTGACACCGAGCGCCTTTACCTTTTGGCCCGCAATCAGGGGTTGAGCGGTAACGATGGGATCAAGGTAAAGTGAGACTTGGCCACCCATCATTTCCGTCAGAGGCGAGCCTTTGTAAGGAATTTGTGTCATTCTTGTTTTGGTCAAATTCATCAGCCATTCCATCGCAGTGTGTGAATGCGAGCCAGGGCCCAAGGTTGCGTAATTGATCTTGCCCGGGTTTTTCCTGGCTTCTTCAACCAGTTCGCCAATGCTGTTGTAGGGGGTGTTGATTGCAGCCGTCAGAACAAAAGGAACGTTAAGAATGTGGGTGACGAATTTAAAATCCCTGAGAGGATCGTAGGGAAGTTTTGCGTAGAGGTGCGGATTCATTGACATGATGGCGGTTACCGCGATCAACAAGGTATAGCCGTCCCCTGGGCTCTTTGCCGCCGCTTCAGCGCCAATCATTCCAGAGGCGCCGGGACGGTTGTCGATGATGACGGGTTGTCCCCAAAGGCGGGAGAGTTTTTCAGCAAGCAATCGCGCCACCACATCAGGTGAAATTCCAGCCGGATAGGGGACGATGATTCGGACCGGTTTGTCTGGGAATTTGTTCTGTGACAGAACACCCCCCGTCAACGTGACTGCGGCGAGAGCGACTGAAAACTTTTTCCAAAGATTAATCAACTTTGTCTCCTGTGGTTGCGCTTGTACCCTGATTCCACCGCTGTTCAGCGTGCAACTCCGCAGCCAGTGCATCGCGATGCCAAGCATTCGAAAACGAGTCAATCTAGCTCTTCATGCTTGGCAAGATCAACGGCCGGTCAGATCCGGTCATCGGCAAAGCCCGCTCCGATACCGATACTGATACCGAAACCGAAACCGAGCGCATTCGGTGGTTTTGGCATTTCGAAATTCTGTCTATATTGAGCCACTTAGCCGCTTGCAGAATCCCAACACAGAGCCGTATTAATTCTGCTGTGGTGGGAAAAAATCAAGCTTCGGGCACCCCCGAAGGGCTGGAAGACCAGGGTATCGAATCAAGACCTTGATGCCCGCCTGTGAATACTACTCCAAGCCGGATTCTTGTTCAACGTTTTTTATGCGCGTTATTGTCCATTGCCAGTCGCGCTAATGCACAAAAGTGGCCATGGAAATGGGAGGCCACAGCCATCTTATTCCATGCATCAGGCCCCTCCAAGGCGGAATAAGCATACCTTGAAAGGCAAACGCAAAGCATCCTTTTCGCAAACCGTCCGGTCGGGTCAGAGATATTTAAAAAGTCTCAGTATCAACTTCGCTATTGGACAGTGCGTTGTAGCGATTGCCCGCCACGGTGTCTTGATTGATCAACGCTTCCAGCCGGACGATGACCGCAGCGCTGAGGTGAACTTGCGCCGCAGCCAAATCTTCTTTCAGATGCGCGATGCTGGTGGTGCCGGGGATCGGGATGATGTGCGGCGCCTTGTGCAGCAGCCAGGCCAGTGCGAGTTGGGCAGATGTACAGCCCACTTCTTGGGCAACTTTGTTGTAGATGGCTTGCAGCTTGAGGTTGGCAGCGTAGTTGTCCGGCGCAAAACGCGGCATGGCCCTGCGAATGTCTTTGGCATTGAGCGCCGCCAGATCCAGTTGCACATTGCACAAAAAACCGCGCGCCACCGGGCTGAAGGCGACGAAGGCGACGCCCAATTCCTGGCAGGCGTCCAGCACGGCAATCTCGGGGTTGCGCGTCCACAGCGAATACTCGGTCTGCACGGCCGTGATCGGGTGCACCGCATGCGCTTTGCGCAGCGTGGCAGCCGAGACTTCAGACAGGCCGATGCTGCGGATGTGGCCCTTGCGCACCAGGTCGCTCAAGGCGCCGACACTGTCTTCAATGGGCACTTTTTTGTCCCAGCGGTGCAGGTAGTAAAGGTCAATCACATCGGTCTGCAGGCGGCGCAGACTGTCCTCGCAGGTTTTTTTGAGCGTCTCCGGCCGGCCATCAATCACGCGCACCAGGCCGCCGTCACCAGCGACATCCACGCCCTGCATGCCGCATTTGCTGGCCAGGGTGAACTGTTGGCGGTACGGCTTTAAAACCTTGCCAACCAGGGTTTCGTTCGCGCCAAAGCCATAGAGCGCCGCGGTGTCGAACAGCGTCACGCCGGCATCCAGCGCAGACAGCAGCACACGCCCGGCTGCTTCCGCCGAGGGCGGCACGCCATACGCGTGGCTCAGGTTCATGAGCCCCAGGCCGATGGCGCTGACCTGAAATTGGCCCAGTTGTCGTGTTTTCATCAGTTTTCACCCTTAAAAAGGCCTGTAGCCCTTGTTGTATCTATATAGTTAGCTATTTATACAATAGCAATCACGCAGGTTTCAGTTGCTGCTCCAGATCATGCAGCACCTGATAACAGGGCAGCACCTGGGCCACGCTGCTGTTGGGCTCGCGGCCTTGCGCGATGGCGGCAAAGAACTCGCGGTCTTGCAGCTCGATGCCGTTCATGGACACGTCTACTTTGCTCACGTCGATCTTTTCTTCCTGGCCCTCTTTTGTCGATTTGGACAGGTCGTCGTAACGCGCAAGGTAAGTCGCGGTGTCGCCAATGTAGCGGAAGAACGTGCCCAGCGGGCCATCGTTGTTGAAGCTCAGGCTCAAAGTGCAAATGGCGCCATTAGCTGCCTTGAGCTGGATCGACATGTCCATCGCAATGCCCAGCGCGGGGTGAATCGGCCCCTGCACGGCATTGGCTTTAACAATGGGGCTGCCACATTGGCAGGCGAACAAGTCAACCGTATGCGCCGCGTGGTGCCAAAGCAGGTGGTCAGTCCATGACCTGGCCTGGCCCAGCGCGTTCATGTTGGTGCGGCGAAAGAAATAAGTTTGCACATCCATCTGCTGAATGTTGAACCGCTTGGCCGCGATTTCCCTGCGCACGTATTGGTGGCTCGGGTTGAAGCGGCGGGTGTGACCGCACATTGCAATCAGGCCGCTGATTCTGGCTTGCGCCACCACGTCCTGGGCGCCCTTCAGGCTGTCGGCCAGCGGAATCTCCACCTGCACATGCTTGCCGGCTTTCAGGCAGGCGATGGTCTGCCCGGCATGAATTTGCGTGGGCGTGCAGAGAATAACGGCGTCAACCTCTTCAAGCGCCAGGCTCTCCTCCAGCTCAGTCGTTACATGGCTGATACCGTACCGGGCAGCCACTTCCCGCGTCTTGTCGAGGTCGCGGCCAATCACGGACACAACCTCCACGCCCGGGATGTTCTTGATGCCGTCGATGTGCTTGATGCCAAATGCGCCAGCGCCTGCTAAAGCTACCTTGATAGTTTTGGTCATTTCAATTGTTCTCCAGAATCAAATGGCCCACAGCCGTGTTGGATGCGGGGACGTGGTAGAAGCGATGCTTCACGGTGGGAGCCCCGCCCCGCAGGGTGTCTCCATCTCCATCACCAGCCAGGTCAGCCATCGCGCCCCGTGCAATGAGCCACATCACCAGCTCGATGCCCTCGCTGCCGGCTTCACGCACATAGTCGATATGCGGCTTTTTGGCCAGGCCTTCGGGGTCGGCAATCAGTTGGTCAAGAAATGCATTGTCAAACGCCTTGTTGATGAGGCCAGCACG
>JANMVO010000110.1:0-2493 GCA_031392805.1 Rhodoferax sp.
GCCCAGGTCGAACAGGCCGCCCTGGTTGGCATTGGCCACTGCTGCCGAACCAAAATCGAACGCGCGGTCTACCGACGCGATCAGGGAGGCGCGGTTAAGTTGAATCGAATCAAAGGCTCCGGCCTTGATCAGGGCTTCCACAGTGCGTTTGTTGATGCGGCTGCGGTCCACCCGCAGGCAAAAATCAAACAGGCTCTTGAAGGGTCCCACGTCGCCAGCCGAGGGACCCGCGCCTCGCCCCTCACGCGCCGCCACTATTGCCTCAATCGCCTGTTTGCCAGTGCCTTTGATGGCCGACAGACCGTAGCGGATCATCTTGTCAGAGATCGGCTCGAAACGGTCCACGCCACGGTTCACATCGGGTGCCTCAAAGCCCAGCCCCATCTTGACCGCGTCTTCAAACAAAACCTTCAATTTGTCGGTATCGTCCATTTCCACCGTCATGTTGGCGCAGAAAAATTCGGCCGTGTAATGCACCTTCAGCCAGCCGGTGTGATAGGCCAGCAGCGAGTACGCCGCAGCGTGCGACTTGTTGAAGCCGTAGCCTGCAAACTTTTCCATGAGGTCGAACACCTCATCGGCCTTGGCTTTGTCGATGTTGTTTTTAGCCGCACCGGCGCGGAAAATGTCACGGTGCTCGGCCATCTCCTCGGCCTTTTTCTTGCCCATGGCCCGGCGCAGCATGTCGGCGCCACCGAGCGAGTAGCCGCCCAGTATCTGCGCCGTCTGCATCACCTGCTCCTGGTAGACCATGATGCCGTAGGTCTCTGACAGCATCCCGGCCACCAGCGGGTGCGGGTATTCGACCGGCTCGCGCCCGTGCTTGCGCGCCACAAAGCTGGGGATAAGGTCCATCGGGCCGGGGCGGTACAGGGCGTTGAGCGCAATCAGGTCTTCCAGCCGTGTCGGCTTGGCGTCGCGCAACATGCCCTGCATGCCGCGAGACTCGAACTGGAACACAGCCTCGGTTTTTCCATCGGCAAATAACTTGTAGGTGGCAACGTCATCCAGAGCGATGTTCTCAAATGCAAAGTGCTCCTGGCCCGGGTGCCGCGCGACGATAAAGTTCTTGGCAATCTCCAGAATCGTCAACGTAGCCAGCCCCAAAAAGTCAAACTTCACCAGGCCAATCGATTCCACATCGTCTTTGTCAAACTGGCTGACAGCCGAGTCGCTGCCGGGTTGCTGGTACAGCGGGCAAAAGTCGGTGAGTTTGCCCGGCGCAATCAGCACGCCGCCGGCATGCATGCCAACGTTGCGCGTCAAGCCTTCCAGCTTGCGGGCCAGTTCCAGCAGGGTCTTGACGTCGTCTTCTTTGGCTTCGCGCTCAGCCAGAATCGGTTCAGCCTCTGAGGCGTAAATGGTCTTGTCGTCCTTTTTGCGATCAGGCGGTGGCAATTGCAGTGTGACGCTAACCCCCGGCTTGTTGGGAATCAGCTTGCTGATGCCATCACAAAAGGTGTAGCTCAGGTCCAGCACACGGCCCACGTCGCGGATCGCCGCACGCGCCGCCATGGTGCCAAAGGTCACGATCTGGCTCACCGCCTCCTTGCCGTATTTAAGCTTGACATAGTCAATCACGCGGTCGCGGTTCGCCTGGCAAAAATCAATGTCAAAGTCGGGCATGGAGACCCGCTCGGGGTTCAAAAACCGCTCAAACAGCAAGTTGTATTGCAGCGGATCCAGATCGGTAATTTTTAGCGAATAGGCAACCAGCGAGCCCGCACCGGAGCCCCGCCCCGGCCCGACCGGGCAGCCATTTTTCTTGGCCCAGTTGATGAAGTCGCCGACAATCAAAAAGTAGCCGGGGAAGCCCATCTTCAAAATGGTGGCAATCTCAAACTCAAGGCGTTCCACGTAACGGGGCCGCTCGATTTCCCGCTGGGACTGATCGGGATAAAGATGGACCAGCCGCTGGTTCAGGCCTTCATGGGAGGTGTGGCGGAAGTAGTCATCCGGCGTCATGCGCTGACCGTTGACCTCGGGTGTGGGGAACTCGGGCAACTGGGGTTTGCCCAACACCAGCGTCAGGTTGCAGCGTTTGGCGATCTCAACCGTGTTGGCCAGGCTGGAGGGCAGATCGGCAAACAACGCCTGCATCTGCGCCGATGATTTGAAATATTGCTCACGCGTGAACCTGCGCACGCGTTTTTGATTGCCCAAAATTTCGCCTTCGGCAATGCACACGCGCGCCTCATGGGCCTCAAAATCATCGGGCAGCGCAAACTGGACCGGGTGTGTGGCCACTACCGGCAGGTTCATGCGCGCGGCCAGTTGGACGGCGGCTGCGACATGGGCTTCATCGTCAGAACGGCCCGCGCGTTGCAACTCAAGGTAGAAGCGGTGCACAAACAAGCCTGAGAGTTGCAAGGCTGCCTCATGCGCGCGCGGCCCATCGCCCTGCACCAGAGCCCGCCCCACCGGCCCGGCCTGTGCGCCCGAAAGCGCAATCAAGCCCTGATTCAATTCCTTGAGCCAGGCCCATTTGACGAC
>JANMVO010000142.1:0-4574 GCA_031392805.1 Rhodoferax sp.
AATCAGCGGCCTGAAAAATCCCGTGATGACCGGCCCGGCGCGGGTGTTTGACGACGAGCAATCCGGCCTGGCCGCGATTCTGGCCGGCAAAATTGTGGCGGGCGACGTGATGGTGCTGCGTTACCTCGGCCCCAAAGGCGGTCCCGGCATGCCCGAAATGCTGGCACCCACGGGCGCGTTGATCGGCGCTGGTTTGGGCGAGTCGGTCGGTTTGATCACCGATGGACGTTTTTCAGGCGGCACCTGGGGCATGGTGGTGGGCCACGTGGCGCCGGAAGCGGCTGTGGGCGGACTGATTGCTTTCATCCATGAAGGTGATTCCGTCACCATCGACTCAGTTCAGCTCAAGCTGGAGCTCAACGTCAGCGAAGCAGAAATTGCAAAGCGCAAAGTCGGCTGGAAAGCCCCCGCTCCGCGTTACACCCGCGGCGTGCAGGCCAAATTCGCGTTCAATGCCTCCACCGCCAGCAAAGGCGCGGTGCTGGACGACTATTGATCAGCGGCGCTTGTCTTTGCGCAGGGTGCCAATGGCTGCTTTGTTTTTGTCGACACGCGCTTTTCGACGGGCGTCTTCACGGTCCATCGCCTTGCGCTTGGTGTAGCCGGAGGAGTCTGCCCAGGCCCACCAGGCAACAGCCAAGCCGAACGGGGCCAACACCACCCACCAATTCCAGTTCGCCACAGGACCAATTTCAAGGTACTTCAAGGCAAGTAAAACAATCCCAAGTCCCAAAAAATACATTTCACACTCCCATAATTTGTCACACATTGGTCAACACGGCAGGTCAACCACAATCACTACAATCACGTTAAATGACTGTAACCCAAGCCACGAATCAACCTACGAGAATCAAGATGAAACCCAGCCTGTTAGTCCAGCTGATGGTAGCCGCCGCAGCGTCTGTCGCAGCACCCGTTTTCGCCGACCAGGCTTTGGCCACGTCCAAGAACTGCATGGCCTGCCACGCAGTGGATAAAAAGCTGGTTGGTCCGTCGTACAAAGACGTTGCAACCAAGTACGCGGGCGACAAGTCTGCCGTTGACAAGCTGGCCAGCAAAATCATGAAAGGTGGCTCGGGCGTCTGGGGCGCAGTGCCCATGCCTGCGAATGCGCAAGTGAACGAGGCCGAAGCCAAAAAGCTGGCCGCCTGGGTCATGGACACCAAGTAATTTGCCAAAAGGCACACCTAGTGTCCTTCGGGGCGCTCCAAATAAAAAAGCCCGCATCGCGGGCATTTTTTTGCGGGAAAATAGAAAGAAAATATGGCTCTAGCCCTTGTCCCATCTACATAGTTAGCTATTATTTATATAGCAACCAATTTCTGGCTCAATACGCCTGCCCCAATTGGTCCAGAATGGCCGGATTTTCCAGGGTGCTGGTGTCTTGCGTCACTGCCTCGCCTTTGGCAATCGAGCGCAACAGGCGGCGCATGATCTTGCCACTGCGGGTTTTGGGCAGGTTCTCGCCAAAGCGAATGTCCTTCGGCTTCGCAATCGGGCCAATCTCTTTGGCCACCCAGTCGCGCAGTTCCTTGGCAATGGCTTTGGCCTCGTCGCCGGTGGGGCGGCTGCGTTTGAGCACGACGAAGGCGCAAATGGCCTCACCGGTCAGGTCGTCGGGGCGGCCCACGACCGCCGCTTCTGCCACCAGGTCAGACTTGGCCACCAAGGCCGATTCAATTTCCATTGTGCCCATGCGGTGACCTGAGACATTCAACACATCATCAATGCGACCGGTGATGCGGAAATACCCACGGTCTGCGCTGCGCACTGCGCCATCGCCTGCCAGGTACAGCTTGCCCCCCATTTCTTCAGGGAAGTAGCTTTTCTTGAAGCGTTCGGGGTCATTCCAGATGGTGCGGATCATTGATGGCCAAGGGCGTTTCACCACTAGAAGGCCGCCCATGCCATTGGGCAAGTCTTTGCCTGACTCGTCAACGATGGCCGCCATGATGCCGGGCAGGGGCAGCGTGCAACTGCCCGGCACCAGGGGCGTGGCACCGGGTAGCGGTGTGATCATGTGGCCCCCGGTCTCGGTTTGCCAGAAGGTGTCCACAATCGGGCAGCGCTCATGGCCAATGTGTTTGTGGTACCACATCCAGGCTTCGGGGTTGATGGGTTCACCCACCGAGCCCAAAATGCGCAGGCTGCTAAGGTCAGAGCGGTCAGGATGGACTTTTTCATCACTTTCGGCCGCCTTGATGAGTGAGCGAATCGCTGTGGGTGCGGTGTAGAAAATCGTGCATTTGTGGCGCTCGATCATCTGCCAGAAGCGGCCTGCGTTCGGGTAGGTTGGAATGCCTTCAAAGATGATTTGCGTAGCACCCGCAGCCAGCGGACCGTAGGCCACATAGGCGTGGCCGGTAATCCAGCCAATGTCGGCCGTGCACCAGAAAATATCAGACGGCTGAAGGTCAAAAGTCCAGTCCATGGTCAGCTTGGCCCACAGCAGAAAGCCGCCTGTCGAATGCTGCACGCCCTTGGGTTTGCCCGTGGAGCCTGAGGTAAAAAGGATGAACAGTGGATGCTCGGCACCCACCGACACCGGCGCACATTGCGTGCTTTGGCCTGCAAGAGCCTCGGTGAAAGTTTTGTCGCGGCCTGCCACCATATTGCAGGCGGTCGCGGTACGCTGGTACACAAAGACGTTCCTGATGGACTCGCAGCCGCCCAGGGCGAGGCCTTCGTCCACAATCGCCTTTAGGGGCAATTCTTTTCCGCCACGCATCTGGTAGTTGGACGTGATCACCGCAACCGCACCCGCGTCAATGATGCGCTCCTGCAGCGCCTTGGCAGAGAAGCCGCCAAACACCACGCTGTGGGTGGCGCCAATGCGGGCGCAGGCCTGCATAGCGATCACGCCTTCCAGCGTCATGGGCATGTACACCAGAACCCGGTCGCCCTTTTGAATGCCATTGGCCTTGAGCGCATTGGCAAACTGGCTAACGCGGGCCAATAACTCCCTGTAGCTGGTTTTGGTCACCGTGCCGTCATCGGCTTCGAAAATAACGGCGGTCTTGTTCTCGACCGGGGTCCCCATGTGCTTGTCCAGGCAGTTGGCCGAGGCGTTGAGTTCGCCGTCGTCAAACCACTTGTAAAAGGGCGCATTGGACTCGTCCAGCGTTTTGGTAAAGGGCTTGTTCCACACCACGTTTTCGCGTGCCAGCCGGGCCCAAAAGCCTTCAAAATCGCGTTCGGCTTCGGCGCACAGTGTGTTGTAGCCGTCCATGCCGGAAATGCGCGCGGCTTTCACAATGGCAGCGCTCGGCGGAAAAACGCGGTTTTCAACCAGTATGGACTCAATGGCAGTAGATGGTGAAGTCATGGGTTAAGTCTCCTCGAATTAATGAAACGTATTCAATCAAAACTGTCCGCGACTGTCGAGGTTTGCACTTACATGCCACTGACTGGCCTTGGACAACGCAAATATACAGCCGATACCCGCACTTTTCTGCCCCCTACAATGGTTCAATCCCGTAAAGACCCTTGATATCAAATGAAACCATCTGCCCTCGACAACACACGTCGGATGCGGCCCATTCCAAGCTTTATCTTTGCCAGCCGATGGCTGCAACTGCCCCTGTATCTTGGGCTGATTGCCGCGCAGTGCGTGTATGTCTTTCATTTCTGGATTGAGCTGGTCCACCTGCTGGAAGCGGCATTTGGCAGCCAGACGGCGCTGCAGGCCCTGATTACCAGCATTGGCTATAAAGAAACAATAACCATCACGGCCTTGAACGAAACCATCATCATGCTGGTGGTGCTGGCGCTAATTGATGTGGTGATGATCTCCAACCTGCTGATCATGGTGATTGTGGGTGGCTACGAGACCTTTGTCAGCCGCATGGATCTGGAAGGCCACCCGGACCAGCCCGAGTGGCTAAGCCACGTGAATGCCTCCGTGCTCAAGGTCAAGCTGGCCACCGCCATCATCGGCATCAGCTCCATCCACCTGCTCAAAACTTTCATCAACGCGGCCAACTACGATGAAAAAGTGCTTATCGCCCAAACTGCGATTCACATTACCTTTTTGCTGTCAGCCATCGCCATTGCGTACACCGACAAGATCATGTCAGGCATCCAAAATAGATCGCACTGAATAAAGCGCTGCCACGAGGCGACTCCATCAGATGAATGGGTTGACGCCATGCGCTGTGAATTTTGAACGCCCGTACAGGCACCGGGCCGTCAGTTACTGTGGGCGGGGATAGTTAAACTTAGGGAGGCGGAAATAGTCAATATACCGTTTTTGGGTGTGCTGGCGGGATGCAGTGCAAGGCGCTCTGAGCGCCGTGTGGCGAGCCACACAAGCGAGGAGCAACGCCGCAAAGCGCCCGGTAGTGCGGCCACAAATGGGATATTGGCTATTTCCGCCTCCCTTACCCCTATTGTCCCCACACAGCCACCCGTCCGAATTCCTGAGGTTTCGCATTCCCATGACCAATTTGACCGCCGTCACCACCATTCGCCAGGCCGACCTGATCGAGTCCATCGCCGCCGCCCTGCAATACATCAGCTACTACCATCCAGCCGACTACATCGCCCATCTGGCCCGCGCCTATGAGCGTGAGCAA
>JANMVO010000146.1:0-12002 GCA_031392805.1 Rhodoferax sp.
TAGTCTGCCAAGTCCAGCGCCAGGCTGGCGTTTTGTTCCACCAGCAGCATACTCACCTTGTCTTCCTCATTGATGGTGCGCATGATGCGGAAAATCTCGGCGACGATCAGCGGTGCCAGGCCAAACGAGGGCTCGTCCAGCAGCAGCAATTTGGGCCGCAGCATCAAGGCGCGGCTGATGGCCAGCATCTGCTGCTCGCCACCCGACAAGGTGCCGGCCTGCTGGTGGCGGCGCTGTTTCAGGATGGGAAAACGCGTGAAGGCCTTGTCCATGTCCAGCGCCAGCCCGGCTTTGTCGGCCCGCACATAGCCACCCAGTCGCAGGTTTTCTTCCACCGACAGCGCAGTGAAGGTTCCGCGCCCATCGGGCACATGCGCCACGCCCATGCGCACCACGTTCTCAGTCGCCTTGCCCACCAGTTGCTGCCCGTCAAAGATGATGCTGCCACGGGTCTTGACGGTTTGGCACAGGGCGCGCAGAGTGGTGGTTTTGCCTGCGCCGTTGGCCCCCAGAATGGCGGTGATGTGGCCTGCTTCAAGAGAGAATTCAATGCCGTGCAACACCTGGGTGGCACCATAGGCGGCATTCAGCCCGTTGACTTCAAGCAGCTTTGGCATCGGCTGGCGTTCCCAAGTAAGCTTCAATCACGTCAGGGTGATTTTGAATGTGCGCTGGATCGCCTTCGGCAATCTTGCGGCCAAAGTTCAGCGCCACGATGTGGTCAGACACCCCCATCACCAGGCTCATGTGATGTTCCACCAGCAGCACGGTGATGTTGAGCCGGTCGCGCACGTCGCGGATCAGGCGCGCCAGATCGGCAAGTTCTTCGTGGTTCAGGCCGGCAGCCGGTTCGTCAAGCATCAATAATTTTGGGTCAGCAGCCAAGGCCCGTGCAAACTCAACGCGTTTTTGTATGCCAAATGGCAAACCGCCCACCGGGCGGTGGCTGAACTGCGTCAGGTCCAGGTAGTCCATGATCTCGGCGGCGCGCGCTTGCAGGCGGCGCTCTTCGGCTCGCACCCGGGGCAGGCGCAGCGCACTGGAGGCAAAGCCGCAGTGGGAACGGGCATGCGCCCCCACCATCACGTTTTCACGCACCGGCATCGATTGAAACATGGCCAGATTCTGGAACGTGCGCCCCATCCCCAGGCCAGCCACCTTGTGCGTGGGGGTGGCGGTGATGGACTTGCCTTCAAACAGGATGTCACCGCTCTGGTAGCTGTACAGGCGGCTCATGCAGTTGAACAGGGTGGTTTTACCCGCCCCGTTGGGGCCAATCAGGCCGCAGATGCTGCCCTGCTTCACTTCAAAACCCACGGCATCCAAAGCGGTAATACCACCAAATTTTACGGTGACATCGCGCACACTCAACAAGGCTTGGGCGTTATTTGTCACGGCAATGTCTGTCACGGCAAAATCTGTCACTGAGCTGTGCAGCGCTTAACCGCAGAAGTGACAAGTTTGGTTACCAGAAGAAACATGATGCATGTTATCCATGGGTCAAAGCAGCCCGCACCCGGAGATACCCTTGGCTCATAAGTCGCGCAAGTGTCTTCTAATAATAAAACCCTGCGCAAGCTGTTGCAAAGGGGCTCGCGTAAGATCATCGGATGCGGCAGCGACTTGTCTCAAACTGCTGTTTCAACGCTTTTCTTTCGACATCCTTTTCAATGTCTTTTTGATTGGAGATTTTCATGTCTGATTCCCTGCAAACCATCACCTTGGGAGGCGGCTGCTTCTGGTGTACCGAAGCGGTTTACGTCCACGTGATGGGCGTGACCGATGTGCAGAGCGGCTACAGCAATGGCCAGGTGGACAGACCCAGCTACGGGCAAGTGTGCAGCGGGCGCACCGGCAGCAATGAAGTGGTCAAACTCACGTATGACCCGGCCCAGATCAGCACCCGCGAGATTCTGGAAATTTTCTTTGTGGTGCACGACGCCACCACGCTGAACAGCCAGGGCAATGATGTTGGCACGCAATATCGCAGCGGCATTTACTACACAACCCCAGAGCAAAAACTGGTGGCGCAGGACATGATTGCGGAACTGACTCAAGCCAAAACTTTCAGCCACCCGATTGTCACCGAGGTGCTGCCGCTGGCCAACTACTGGCCTGCTGAAGACTACCACCAGGATTATTTTGAAAAAAATCCCAAGCAGGGCTACTGCGTGGCGGTGGCCGGACCCAAGGTGGCGAAGTTTCGCAAGACCTTCAGCCGGTTGGCAAAAACATAGCACCCTTCTCTGCGGGCCTGCCGAAAGGCTTCAAGACCTCCGGCAAGCTCTGCCCGAACGGCAGCTTGAATTCAACTTCGTTCACTTCAACTTCGTTCACTTTAGCTTTGTTCGCGCAGGCGCATCGTCAATCCCACCGGGTTCATGGTGAAGGCCATCAGTTCCTGCGCTGGCCCACCATCGGGTGTGTTGACCGCCTCAATCTCAAAACTGGCCAGTAGCATGGCCATGGCCATCTTCATCTCCAGCAGCGCCAGGTAGCGCCCAGGGCACATGCGCGGGCCCGAGCCAAACGGCATGGCGGCGCGTTTGGCCTCGGAGCTCAGCGGGTTTGACGCCTCTGGCAGCCAGCGCTCTGGCTCAAAAGCTTGCGGGTTCGAGAAATACGGCTCACTCACACTGTCGTGACGCAACACGCCCCAGATCATGTCGCCCCGGGCCACCGCCACATCGCCGACCTGGGTGTCACGCAACGCCTGCAGTGGCAGAAACGGCGCCACCGGTTTCAGGCGCATGGTCTCGCTGGCGCAGGCGTCCAGATACACCAGGCTGTCCATCAACGCCATGGTGAACAGTGCGGGGTCGGGCGCGTGGGTGCGCACCTCATCCTGCAAGCGCTGCAAGGCCTTGGGGTTTTGCTTCAAGAGGTGAATCATCCAGGCCAGGGTGTTGGCGGTGGTGTCTTCACCGGCGAGCAACATGGTCAGCACATTGCCCACCACCTGGCGGTCGCCCAGGCCGCTGTCGGGCTGGTCGGCGGCGACGATCATGGCCTCCAGCAAATTGCGCGGTTGCTCGCGCAAAGTGGGGTCATCACGCAGGCGCTGGCGTGCCTGAACGACAAATTCTTCGATGGTATTTTTGATAACCGCGACGCTGGCCTCCAGCTCACGGTCCGCCGTGCGCTTGAAGTAGCGCCAAACAGGAAACAGCGAAAACATGCGCTTGAAAACAGCCGGCAGCACTTTGTCAAGATGTCGCTGAATCACGTCTTCTCCTGCCTGTAGGGTGTTGATGTCTTTGCCGAAGGCCAACCCTGCAATGGCATCGACTGTGAAGCGCATCAAATCGGCTTGCAAATTGATGGATTCCTTTGCCCGCGCGGCCTTTTGCCAGCGCTCTTGCAAGCGCAGGGTGACCTTGATCAGCGACGGAAAATAGGCCCGCACATGGGTGGGGGCAAAGCTGGCCATCACCATGCGCCTCTGGCGCAGCCAGTCGTCGCCTTCAGCGCTGAAAAGGCCCTGCGGCAGGCCCAGTTCGTTGGCGATCACGCCCAGAATTGGGGTGCGCCGAAAGCCGCTGGGGCGGTCTTTCATGACCGCGCCAAACAAGGCATGGTCGGCCACCACCAGCAGGGTGGCGCGCCCCAGTTGCACTTTGAACAGGGGCCCGAATTCACGCGCCCATTGCTCCATGTCCAGGTGGATTTGCGAGCGGTTCACCTGAAAAGAGTTGCCCAGCAGGGGCAGACCGCGCGGCCCTGGCAGGTCTTTGATTTGTCGCAAGGCTGTGGCGGTGATGGTGTTCAATGAAGTTCCAGGCAGTTGGGCTGAAGCATGTTACTGCGCTTTCACCGCCCAGCGCAGCTTGGTCGAGCTCGACCGCGGGTTGGCCCGCTGCTCATCGAACGACGGACGGATCAACTCCGGTGCGACGCGGGCATAGGTGCCATCACGCTCGCCCGCCTGAAACGCCTTTTTCACGCGCCGGTCTTCGCCGGAATGAAAACTCATGATCGCCACCCGGCCACCGGGTTTGAGGCAGGCGGGCAGGTCGTGCAGAAATTTGTCCAGCACGCCAAACTCGTTGTTCACCTCAATTCGCAGCGCCTGAAAGGTGCGTTGCAGCGCTTTTTTTGTCTCAAGCTCGCGTTCGTCCGTCGGCATGCGGGGATTCAGGTGGGTGCTCAATGTGGTCCGCACCAGCGCAGCCAGTTGCGTGGTGGTCTCAAGGTACTGCCCCTGCAGCGCGGCGGCCAGGGGAATTGCAAAGGGCTCGTCGGCGTTGTCCGTCAGCAAATCGCGCAGGCGTGGCCGGGTGACCGACAGCAGCAGCTCGCACGCCGATGGCCCGCTGCCCGAGTCGAGCCGCAAATCGAGCGGCCCGTCCGTCTTGAAGCTGAAACCGCGCGCCGGGTTGTCAATCTGCATCGACGACACGCCCAAGTCGGCCAGCACCACGTCAAAGCCGCCACCTGCCTCGGGCAACAGTGTGGCCAGCTCCGAGAAGTTCATGCGCCGCATCACCAGCGCCGACACATCAAAACCCAGCTTGCGCAAACGTGCTTCAGTGCGTGGCAATTCGACAGGGTCCACGTCGATGCCAAACAAGCACCCGCCCGGCAGCAGGCGCGGCAAAATCTCCGCCGCGTGGCCGCCAAAACCCAGCGTGGCGTCCAGACCTATCTCCCCCGGCTGCGGGTTCAGAATCTCCAGAATCTCCCGCACGCAGATCGGCCGGTGCATGCCCGCCGGCGTTTGCCCGCGCGCCATGACTTTTTGCAGTTCTGCGGCATGCAGCGCAGGGTCAAGCTCCTTGTACTTCTCACCGAATTGCTTCGGGTGTGTGCCCTGGTAACGCACGCGGCGGGTGTGGGGAGTGGATGACGGTGTGATTGGGGGCGGCGCTTCGTCGGTCATAGGTGATTATCTGGCATCGAAAGCTAGGGAAGCGCGGATTGATTCGTCGTGGAGCCGTGGCGCTTGGGTTGGGAAGGGATGCAAGGCGCATTTGCAGCAAATATCAAGAACATTTGCAAAAAAACCAACGCTGTAGACCGCCCAAGCCAAGTGATCACGGGCCGCGAAGAATAAATCCGCGCTTCCCTAGTCTCGATACTCATGCGCTGCTGGCCGTTAGAAGCCATTTATGAATGTCTGGCCTGGGAGCTTTGCGGTGTAAGGTTGTTGGTAAAGCCGATTCCATGGGTCCAAAGAGGTGTCTGTTTTTTAGCCGATTGAGTTTTAATTTTTGTTAAAAATAGTTACTTGTATTTTTAACAAAATTATTTGAAAATCAGGGCATGCGCCCGCAACCAGACTCAAAACCCGTCAAAAGGCTGTATAGCGCCCTCCCACAAGTGACTACCTTGTCACGGCAGCTAGCACAGCGCATTGCGCGCCAAGCCCGCAAAGAGCCTGCGCGGGTTTTCACTCCGTCAGACTTTTTGGACTTGGGAACGCCGCACGGGATAGGTATGGCGCTTTCGCGCATGGTGCGTGCGGGCACACTGCGACGCGTGGCGCGGGGGCTGTATGACGTGCCGCGCAGCCACCCGCTGCTGGGCGAGCTCAGTCCGTCTACCGATGCATTGGTGCAGGCGGTGGCCCGGCGCGACGGCATCGTGGTTCAGCCGCTGGATGTAGAAGCTACAAACCTGCTGGGCTTAAGCGAGCAGGTGGTGGCTAAACCCGTGTACGAGACCAATGGCCGCAGCCGCAAGCTGCGGGTTGGCGTTCAGGAGATTGAATTCAAGCACCGGTCACCCCGGCGCGTGACGGCTGCCGCCGAATCCAGCAACCTGGTGTTTTCTGCGTTGCGTGGCTTGGGCAAAGCCCATGTGACGCTGGAGCGGGTGGCGCACTTGCAGCGCATGCTGCCTGCCAGGCAGCGCACCCAGTTGCTCAAAGACCTGCCGCTGGCACCTGTGTGGATGCATCCGTTTTTGCGCCACATTGCCGCGCAGCCCAAGGAGAAAGCGTAATGGTGACGACCCAACAGACCGCGTCCTGCTTTGCCCTGCAAAGTGTTCAAGAACGTCGCGTGCTGATTGACGAAGCGGCTGCGCGTCTGAATGTGGCGGCGTTGATTGTGGAAAAAGACTTCTGGGTGGGCTGGCTCCTGGGGCGCTTGTTTGCCATGCCGGCGCTGGCCGGGCAACTGCAGTTTAAGGGAGGTACGTCGCTGTCCATGGTGTTTGGTGCAGTGCGGCGGTTTTCGGAAGACATTGACCTGGCGATCTTGCCCGCTGCTTTGGGTTTTGAAGAGGGCTATTTCAACGACGCGCCCTCTGCCAGTCAGCGCCGCAAGCGCATGGACGAACTGGCCCGGGCCAGCGTCGCTTACGTGCAGCGCTTGCAGCCGCTGCTGGAGGCGGAAATTACCTCCATATTGGGTTCCAGCTCCGGTGGAGAAAGCTGGCTCAGTTTCGAGATAGACAGCAATGCCGGCACGCCCAACCTCTGGTTTGCTTACCCCAGCGTAACGCGTAAAACCAGTACTTACATTGCCAAGCGCGTCAAGCTCGAGTTTGGCTCGCTCACCAACCAGCAGCCTAGCTTGCATGCTGCCGCGCGTACCTTGCTTGCAGGGGTTCTGCCCGCAGGAGTCTTCATCGACCTGAGTGCGAACGTGGTCGTGTTGGACGTAGCGCGTACGTTCTGGGAGAAAGCAACTATTCTGCACGCCGAGCACTACCGCCCGGAGCACCTGCCGGTACGTGAGCGGTTTGCGCGGCATTACTCAGATTTTGCTGCGCTGTGGCAGCAAGATCAGGCTCGCATGGCGGGGCTGGATCGACTTGATCTGCTGGCCGATGTGGCCTTGCACAAAAGCCGTTACTTCGCTTCCGGCTGGGCACACTACGAAACGGCCACGCCCGGCACGTTGAAGCTGGTGCCGCCCCGGTTTCGCTGGACGGCTATTGGGGATGACTATGCGACGATGCGCCCCATGTTCATGACCGAACCGCCCCCGTTTGCCGATCTGATGCAGCAGCTTGCCCAAGCAGAGCAGGCGCTGAACGCGCTCAAAGGTGCAGCCACCGCATGATCCGCTCCCATCAGCTCACCTACGCCTTCGCCAACGGTCCGGCGCTGTCCTTCCCCGATGTTGACGCGCCGCAAGGCGCGGTGCTGTTGCTCAGGGGCCTCTCCGGCTCGGGCAAATCAACCTGGCTGGCGCTGGTGGCGGGGCTGCTGGATGCGCGGGGTGGCGAGTTGACGGTTGCGGGCCAAGCGCCTGCCGCTCTTAAATCAGCAGCGCGGGATCAATGGCGGGCGGGCGCTATTGGCTTTTTGCCGCAAAAACTGCATCTGAGCCCGGCGTTGACCGTGGCCGCTAACCTGGCGCTGGTCTACTACGCCGCTGGTTTGCCTGAAGACAAGGCAGCCATCCACCGTGCGCTGGATTCACTGGGTGTGGCCGACCTGGCTGCGCGCAAGCCGTCGCAGCTATCGGGCGGGCAGGCGCAGCGGGTGGCATTGGCGCGCGCAGTGCTGCTCAACCCCAAAATCATTCTGGCCGATGAGCCCACCGCCAGCCTGGACGACGTTGCGGCTGCGGCGGCCATTGAACTCTTGCAGCGCAGCGCCCGGCAGTGCGGCGCAACGCTGGTGATTGCCACGCACGACGCGCGCGTGGCGCAGGCCTTGCCACAGGCTCTGGCAGTCAATTTTGGCCTTTCAAAGCCGATTTAGGGGTCAAATATTCCTCTAGCCCTTGTCCAGTATGCGTAAGTAGCTATGAAAACAGTAGTATTGGCATTTCACTACCTGTGGGCACGCCCACTGGCCGCTGCGCTGAACCTGCTGCTGCTCACGCTGGGACTGGCTTCGATGACGTTTTTGCTGCTGGTGGGCCATCAGCTGGACAAGGCGTTCGAGCGCGACCTGGCGGGCATTGACGTGGTGGTGGGGGCCAAGGGCAGCCCGCTGCAGTTGATTTTGGCGGGCGTGTTCCACATGGATGTGCCACCGGGCAATGTGCCGCTCAAGGCGGTAGAAGCGTTGAAGGCGCACCCGCAAGTGGCGAAGGTGATTCCCATCAGCCTGGGCGACAGCTTTCGCGGATTTCGTATCGTCGGCACCTCGCCCGATTACATCAGCCATTACGATGCGAAGCTGGCGCAGGGCACGCTGTGGACTGTGCCGATGCAGGCGGTGTTGGGCGCGCAGGTGGCGGCACAGACGGGCCTCAAGCCGGGTGACCGCTTCGCAGGCTCACACGGCCTGGGCGGCACGGGCCACCCGCACGGCGACAACCCCTATGTGGTGAGCGGCGTGCTGGCAACCAGCGGTTCGGTGCTGGACCGGCTGATTTTGACGGCCACAGAATCAGTCTGGCAGGTGCATGAAGCGGCGACCGCCGTGGACGAGTCTGACAAGAAAATCATGCAGGAGGAGCGCGAGTTGACGCTGGCGCTGATCCAGTACAAAACGCCCTTGGCAGCGGTGACGTTTCCGCGCTTCATCAACGGCAGCACCGAGATGCAGGCCGCTGCCCCGGCGCTGGAGATCGCCCGCCTGCTTAACATGCTCGGCGTCGGCATTGACGTGATGCGCGCGCTGGCCGGGGTGTTGTTACTGACGGCGGGCTTGAGCGTCTTCATTGCGCTGTGGGGTGCCGTGCGCGAGCGCCGGGCCGACCTGGCGCTGCTGCGCATGCTGGGTGCGTCGCCAGGCAAGGTGGCGGCTTTGCTGCTGTGCGAAGCGCTGTGGCTGGCGCTGTTGGCCACGGCACTTGGGCTGCTGGCGGGGCAGGGCATTGTCATCGGCCTGGGCTGGCTTCTGAAAATGGACCAGTCGGTGCTGATTGGCGCGTGGGCCTGGCCTGCTGCGTTGTGGAGCGTGCCCGCGCTGGCGTTTGGGGTGGCCGCTTTTGCCGCCCTACTGCCGGCTTTGGGTGCCTACCGCGTTAGTGTGTTCGAATTGCTGCAACCCCGATAGCGTCGGCAAGTCTCAGACGGCTTGCAGATAGTTTCGGCCTGATTTCACCTCAGTTCCCGTCAAATTTTAGGTTTTTTCATGAAACAACAGCTTGTAGCCCTAGTCTGCAGTGCATTGTTAGCTTCTCTTTCAATAGCGGGTGACAAACACGGCGAAAAAGAAACCAAAGAAGACATCGCGCGCCACCGCGCCATGGCCGCAGCGCACGAGTCTGCCGCCAAATGCCTTGAGTCTGGCAAAAATGAAGAGGTCTGCGGCAAGGAATTGCAAGCCGCTTGCAAAGGGCTGGCCATTGGCAAATACTGCGGGATGAAAGATGAGCATTGATTGCGTGCCTTCAATGCACGCACGCAGAATTCGCATGCAGAACCCTTGATAACCCGTTAGCACCCTTTAGAACCTGTCAGAACCTGTCAGAACCCGTCAGAACCCGTGCATTTGCCCCAAGCTTTAAACTCTGCCCTTGCCCCCACGCGCTGGAGAACACCATGAAACTGACCCCACTTGCCTTGACACTGTCAGCAGCCTTGCTTGCAACGGCGGCGATAGCGCAAACCAGTTCCGTGCCGCCAAGCTCGGCCGTGCCCGCAGTCCCGGCGCTTGCCACGGGCACAGGTGCAGGCGTGCACGGTGCCAACAGCCCGTTTGCGCAGATCCAGGAGCGCAGCGACGTGCTGCCGTGGTCGATGCTGACCGAGGTCAAAACCCGCGCCGAAAAAAATCGATTGCTGCCTGTCTTTCCAACACCGGTGATGGCGCTGAACCAGAAAACCCAGCGCATTCAGGGCTTCATGATGCCGCTGGAGCCGGGTGAAAAGCAGAAGCATTTTTTGCTCACCTCCGTGCCCATGACCTGCTCGTTCTGCACCCCCGGCGGGCCTGAGAGCATGGTCGAAGTCAAAACCAAAACGCCGGTGAAATATTCGATGGACATTGTGGTGGTGGAGGGCAAATTTGCGGTTCTCAATGATGACCCGTATGGCTTGTACTACCGTATCACCGATGCGGTGAGCGTCAAGTGAATTTGATGGCGTAATTTCGCTGATGTGATTTTGAAGCTGCGATTTCTATGGTAACGGCGCAACCACCCGGAAACAGGCCGGCACCGCGACCGGCAAAGCGATTTGGGGCTCAGACTACGCTCTTCATAGTCGCGGTTGCGCTGGCATTGCTGATGGCCCAGGCGCTGGGTCTGTTGCACGGCATCGTTCACAGCCCGGTGCAGGCCCATTCGACGGCTTATTCGACATCCTTGGCGCATGCGCCATCGGTACATGGGCCTGCGTTGCGCACGGTCACCCCGTCTTACACCCGCTCCCATGGCGCAAGCACGGGTGACGTCCGCCGGAAGGCAGCGGCTGCCCCTGATTTTTTGGCGCTGCTTTTTTCAGGTCACCTGGATAAATCAGACTGCCGATCCTACGACCAGCTAAGCCATTTTGACGCGGCACCCGGCTGTGCGGCCTTGGCGTTGCCACTGGTTTTAACGCCTTTCCTGCTCTCAACTCTCACGGGCCTGGCAACGGCCCGCTGGCACGCGCTGTTTCAGGCGCGCGGCCCTCCCTCGCTTCGCTGAATCCGGCTACTGAAGTGGCCTCCGCTGGCGTTATGGCCAATGGGGTGCCGTGTATTTTTTGATTCATCGAAGCACCATGAAAAACTCATTTCCCCACCCTGCGCGGCACCCGGTCAACGTCGCCGTCCTTCTGCTCATTGTTTCAAGCGCATCCGCGAATGCCCAGGCGCAATCCGCAGCGCCAGCTTCTTCGCCAGCTGCGGTGCCAACTGCCGCCACCCTGAAAGCAGTCACCATCACCGGCAACCCGCTGGGAACTTCTGATTTAATAGCGCCCGCCGCACAGTACTCGGGGGCTGCGCTGCTATTGCGCTCCAAAAGCACGCTGGGCGAGACACTCGACGGCACGCCCGGTGTCAGCAGCACCTACTTCGGCCCCAACGCCAGCCGCCCGATCATCCGCGGGCTCGATGGCGACCGCATCCGCATCCTGCAAAACAGCGGGGCCAGCATTGACGCCTCGGGTTTGAGCTACGACCATGCGGTGCCCAGCGACCCCATCAGCATGGAGCGCATTGAGGTGCTGCGCGGCCCCGGCGCACTGCTGTATGGCGGCAGCGCTGTGGGGGGCGTGGTCAATGTGATTGACAACCGCATTCCGCGCGAGGCGCTGTTTGATGCCCAAGGAGGTGTAACGGGAAAAGCCGACATCGGCCTGGCCACCGGCAATTCTGAAAAAGGTGGCGGTCTGCTGTTGGAAACCGGTACCGACCGCTTTGCCCTGCACGGCGATGTGTTCAAGCGCAGCACGGGTGATGTGTCGGTGCCTGTTCTGCTGCCCTGCACCAAAACGGGCGCGCCGTCGCTGGCCAGCAAAATCTGCAACTCCGCTGCAGAAACGCGAGGCGGGGCCGTGGGCGGCTCGGTGTTCTTCAATCAGGGCTTCCAAGGCTACCTTGGCGCATCGGCCAGCACTTACCGCTCTGATTACGGCACCGTAGCCGAAGACGAGGTCACCATCAACATGAAGTCAAACCGCTACGCGCTGGAGGGCGAAATGCGGGGCTTAAGCGGGCCACTGCAAAGCATCAAGGGCCAATTCAGCCGCAGCGATTACGCGCACACTGAGTTTGACGCCGGTGTGTCAGGCACGGTGTTCAAAAATGCCGGCAACGACCTGCGGCTGGAAGCGCGCCATGCAAAGCTTGGCCCGCTGGAAGGCGTGGTCGGCTTGAAGGTAGAGGGCTCGCGCTTTTCTGCCGACGGCCTTGAAGCCTTTGCACCCTACAGCGCTACCCGCCAGACGGCGCTGTTCGCGTATGAAGAGCTGCCAATGCCTTGGGGCAAGCTGAGCTTTGGCGCGCGGGTGGAGTCGGTCAAAGTCGAATCCTTGGGCAACCCGTTGGTGGCCCGGTTCACGCCCGCCAGCCGCAGCTTTAACCCCGGCAGCTACGCCTTGGGCGCGCTGTGGAATGTGGTGCCAGGCTGGCAGCTCACCAGCAACCTGGCCTACAGCGCCCGCGCGCCCAAAGACTACGAGCTGTTTGCCGATGGCCCGCACATTGCCACAGCGTCGTATGA
>JANMVO010000157.1:0-4367 GCA_031392805.1 Rhodoferax sp.
CGCCAGCACGATTGCGAGGCTGTTTCCGCAAGCCGTGGTGAACACTGCTGGCGCGCTGGCCGAGGTGCACGCCTTGACCGAACAGCTCGACGACGTGATGGCCAGGCAGTGGCTGCAGGACCTGGCCGAAACGCCGGCAAGCAGTGAGGCAGCGCGGTATATCCGCTGCTGGCGCCTGGCAGCCGACGAAGCCGCGCGGCAGCGGCAATTGGTGGTCGTGCTTGAACTTGGCCACGCACTCAACCGCCTGACGCGCATACCTGGCTTGCGCACCATGCTGAAGATGATGCGCCGGCCCGCAGGCGCCGCCGGACTGGAGTCGCTGCAACAGTTTCTTGAAAGCGGCTTTGATGCGTTTGCCGACATGCGCGGGGCCGATGAATTTTTGGCGCTGATCGCGCAACGTGAAGCCGCATGGATCCGCGCTCTGTTTGAAGACGACGCTGGGGCCTGTGAAGGCCGCCTGATTTACCTGCTTGCGACCACTGACTGAGTCGCGCGCGCGACGCGTCTGGGCAAGCCGGCAGCGCGTATTAGGACAAGCCCCATACGACATATGCAGTCGCGCTTTCACAATGGGCCGCTAGGAGAATCTATGGAAAAACCCTGGCTCAAAAGCTATCCGGAGGGCGTCGCCCATGACGTCGTTCCCGAGCAGTTTCGCTCACTCATCCAGCTTCTGGAAGAATCCTTCAAGAAGAACGCGGCCAAACCGTTTTCGGTTTGCATGGACCGCTGGATGTCCTACGGAGAGCTTGACAACCTGTCAGACGCCCTGGGTGCGTGGCTGCAAAATCTCGGACTGGAGCCGGGTGCGCGCGTGGCCATCATGCTGCCGAACGTTCCGCAATTCGCGGTCACGATGGCTGGTATTTTGCGGGCGGGGTACACCTGTGTGAACGTGAACCCGCTTTACACACCGCGCGAACTGGCGCATCAACTAAAGGATTCGGGCGCAACGACGATCGTGATTCTGGAGAACTTTGCAGGCACGTTGGCCGAGGTCATCGACCAGATTCCAGTCAGACATATCGTCATCGCCTCCATGGGTGATCTGCTCGGGTTTTGGTATGGCAAATGGATGACCTTCGCAGTTCGCCACCTCGCGAAGATGGTTCCGGCCTACAAACTGCCGCTCGCAGGCGGACGCAAGGTCACACCGTTCAATCAGGCGATTGCCGAGGGCATGGCGCTGACACTAAGGCCGGCTGCCTGCACGCTCGATTCGGTCGCTTTTCTTCAGTACACCGGTGGCACGACGGGTCTCTCGAAGGGTGCCGTACTGACCCATCGCAACATCATTGCGGCGATTTTGCAGGGAGATGCGTGGTTTACACCGGCCTTGAAACGTATCGGTGATGTCAGCAGAATCAACAACATCGCAGCGTTGCCGTTGTATCACATCTTCGCACTAACGCTGTGCCTGCTGACGATTCGCTGGGGTTCTCACCTGACGCTGATTCCCAATCCGCGCGACTTTGGCAGATTCATCGAGGTGCTGAAAAAGCGGCCCTTTCACATGCTGCCGGCGGTCAATACGCTTTTCAATGCCTTGCTGCAACATCCGCAGTTCAAGACGATTGACTTTTCCAATCTATGCGTTTCTCAAGCTGGCGGTATGGCGGCATCCGAGGGCACTGCAAAACACTGGATGCAGGTGACCGGCTGCCCCATGATCGAAGGCTGGGGTATGAGCGAAACTTGCGCCATAGGTACCAACAACCCGTTTACCAACAAAACGTTTACCGGGTCGATCGGGTTGCCGTTGCCGAGTATCGATCTCGCAATCAAGGACGATGACGGCAATTCACTACCGATAGGTCAACCCGGTGAAATTTGCATCAAGGGACCGCAGGTCATGACGGGCTACTACCAGCAGCCGGCAGAAAATGAAAAAGCCTTTACCAGCGATGGTTTCATGCGGACGGGTGACGTTGGCGTCATGGACGATTTCGGCTACACCAAGATCATTGACCGCAAAAAAGACATGATCATCGTTTCAGGTTTTAATGTGTTTCCGAACGAGCTGGAAAACGTCATCTCCCTCTGTCCTGGCGTTGTGGAGTGTGCGGCTATTGGCGTAGCCGATCAAAGTCAGGGCGAGGCCATTAAGATTTTTGTGGTGAAGAACGACCCCACCCTTTCAGAAGACGACCTTAGCGCGTATTGCAAATTACACCTTACCGGCTACAAACGGCCCAAATACATTGAATTTCGCGATGAACTACCCAAAAGCAACGTCGGAAAAATACTCAGACGTGAGTTGCGAGCATCGAATTGACGGCGTCCACGCGCTCCTCTGCTGATGGCGGTGTTTGATCGGGCATCTCTTCCGTCGGGAATGCGCGTTTTTGAGCGCGGTTGGCTCTCGTCCAATAATATTCTTTTTACCGATGGCGAAGCATCACTGCTAGTTGACAGCGGCTATTGCACCCACTCGGCGCAAACATTGCGGTTGGTGGAGCGTGCATTGGACGGTCGTGTGCTGGACCGCTTGGTCAACACCCATCTGCACAGCGACCATTGCGGTGGAAACGCGGCGCTTCAGGCGCGCTACTCCCGTCTTGAGACGCTGATCCCGCCGGGGCAAGCCGCTTTGGTGGACCTGTGGGATCCAGTCGCGTTGATTTATGTGCCGACCGGGCAGTTGTGCCCGCGTTTTACTTACAGCGCCGTGATTGCGCCGGGCACCGAAATAGCCTTTGGGTCGCGTATCTGGCAAGCGCATGCGGCTTCGGGGCACGACCCTCACTCACTGTTGTTTTTTGAGCCAATTAGTCATACGCTGATTTCCGCCGATGCACTGTGGGAAAACGGTTTTGGCATCGTCTTTCCTGAACTGGAGGGCCAAGACGCCTTCAATGATGTGGCTGCAACGCTTGATCTGATAGAAAAATTGCAGCCAAAAATAGTGATTCCCGGCCACGGTTCCGTTTTTTCTTACTCCGCAGAGGTGCTTGACCGCGCACGAGCACGCCTGGATCACTTTGCGCGCAGGCCTGACAAACATGCGCGCCATGCCGCAAAAGTACTGATCAAGTTCAAGCTGCTTGAGAGACAACAGCAGCCAGTTGAGGAACTGATTGAGTGGGCGGCTGGAACGGATTACCTAGTGCAGATTCGTGATAAATTTTTTAAGACCGAGCGAATAGCAGACTGGATTGAGGCGATGCTGGATGAGCTTCTCACTTCCGGCGCGCTGGCACGAAAAGGAAATCTGATTTTGAACGCCTGATCGGCGCTGTGATGCTGCGAAGTAGCGCAAACCCCTCTAGAGAAATGGTTTGCAAATGGCCTTTCTCGATCGCTTGCCGATAGATCTCAAACCTCGCATGGCGTCGAGTCGGCCCTGGGCTTTGACCATCTGCGCCACCTGGAGCTTCCGAGTTCGACAGTTCAGCGCTACCCCGCTGAATTTTCTTCAATCAAAACAACGCTAAAAGCCTCAAATTCCCGGATTGTTGTAATGGCACGTTTGTAATTGTTTTACCAGATTTTCAATCTATATGATTGAAATTACAGTAGTGGCGTGTTTATCAAAGTCACTCGATCCGGCCCACGCCGCTAGGTCCAACTCGTCGAAGCCTATCGCGACGAGGTCGGCGCGCCCAAGCAGCGCACCGTTGCCACCCTGGGGCGACTTGACCAACTGAGCATCGAACTGGAGTCGGTCATCTCTGGCCTGCTGCGCGTGACTGGGAAGGCTGGTCTCGAATCGCCTGCTGCTGCTCCTGCGGTGTCCTTTGAGTCAGCACGCGACTTCGGCGACGTTTGGGCGCTGACCGAGCTATGGAATTGTCTGGGCTTTGATCGCCTGCGCAAAGTTTTTCGCCGCACGCGCCACGGCATTGATGTTCAATCGCTGCTGCGCGTCATGGTGTTCAATCGCCTGTGTGATCCGGACTCCAAGTTGGGTGTTCTGCGCTGGGTCGAGACCGTGACACTGCCTGGCACCATGCCAGACGTGATTGAGCATCAGCACTTGCTGCGCGCCATGGATGCCATGGTGTCGCATCAAGACGAAGTCGATGCGGTGCTGGCGAGTTTGCTGCGCCCCATGATCGATCAGGACTTGGCCGTGGTGTTCTATGACATGACGACGATTCGCGCCGCCGGCCTGTCCGAGCAGACGGGCGATTTGCGCCAGTTTGGCCTCTCCAAAGAAGGGCCGATTGCACGCCAGGTCATGCTGGGTGTGGTGCAGACGGCCGATGGCTTGCCGCTGTACCACGAGGTGTTTGATGGTAATACGGCTGAAGTTCAGACGCTCAAGCCGACGCTAGAGAAGATCGTCAAACGCTTTCCCATCAAACGTGTCATTGCGGTAGCGGATCGGGGCTTACTGTCTACCGACAATTTGGCCGAGC
>JANMVO010000166.1:0-2771 GCA_031392805.1 Rhodoferax sp.
CATGGCCGCCATCATGAATGGCCTTGCGCTGCATGGCGGCTACATCCCTTACGGCGGCACCTTCCTCACCTTCAGCGACTACAGCCGCAACGCCATTCGCATGGCCGCGCTCATGAAGCTGCGCGTGGTGCATGTGTTCACGCACGACAGCATCGGCCTGGGCGAAGACGGACCCACGCACCAGTCGATTGAGCATGCGGCCTCGCTGCGCCTCATTCCCAACCTCGATGTCTGGCGACCCGGCGACACGGCCGAGACGGCAGTGGCCTGGACGGTCGCCCTGCAAAACAGGGCAAAACCAACCGCATTGCTACTGAGCCGCCAGAACATCAGCTACGCACCCAAGGGTGAGTCTGACGCTGCTTCCGACGCTGCAACCGACGCCTTCGGTCTGGACGCCATCAGCAAAGGCGCTTACATACTGGCTGAGCCGTCTGAGGTGGGCATGAAAAAGAAGGCCCAGGCCGTCATCATCGCAACTGGCTCAGAAGTGCAGCTGGCCCTCAAGGCGCAAGAACTGTTAGCTTCCAAAAAAATAGCGGTACGCGTGGTCTCCATGCCCAGCAATACCACGTTCGACCAGCAAAGCGAAGCCTATAAGCGCGCCGTGCTGCCCGCTGGCATCCCCCGCATCGCGGTGGAGATGGGTGTGACCGGTGGCTGGTGGAAATACGGCTGCGCCGCCGTGGTGGGCATCGACACCTATGGCGAATCGGCTCCCGCACCGGTATTGTTCAAGCACTTTGGCTTCACGCCCGAGAATGTGGCGGATACGGTGCAAAAGATGTTGGGCAAGTAACCGAGTCGCGATATGCCGCTGATCTCGTCGTTCTACGGTGTCTTGATCTACATGTATTTCATGGACACAAAGCAACACCACACGCCACATATTCACGCGATGTACCAGGGCTTTGAAGCAGTGTTCTCCATCGACACGGCCGATGTCATAGACGGCAAATTTCCGCCCAAACAGACGCGCTTGGTGCAAGCCTGGATTGAACTGCGGCGGGAGGAGTTGATCGCCGACTGGTCGCTTGCGATTCAAGGCCAGCCGGTTGAACGCGTGGAGCCGTTGCGATGAACCCGCGAGTGACGGCTGTTTCTGCCTTGCCTGGGCTGGTTTTGCAGCTAGAGTTCCAGAATGGCAGGCTGGCATTCTTTGATGTTGGGCCCTACGTTGAACTCCCAGTCTTTCAGCGTTTGAAAGACCCGGCCTATTTCAGACGCGCCAAGGTTGACCACGGCACCGTACAGTGGCCGGGCGGTGTCGATTTTGACCCGGACACCCTGTATGTCGAATCACGCAGCAGCTAATTTTTTTCTAACTTTAAGGAGTACTTTTCATGGCAATCAAGGTAGGTATCAACGGCTTCGGCCGCATCGGGCGCAACGTGCTGCGCGCCGCAGTTCAGAATTTCCCGGACATTGAGATCGTGGGTATCAACGACCTTCTGGAGCCAGACTACCTGGCCTACATGCTGCAATACGACTCGGTGCATGGCCGCTTCAAGGGCGAGGTCTCGGTCGATGGCAACACGCTTATCGTCAACGGCAAAAAGATTCGCCTGACGCAAGAGCGCGACCCGGCGAACCTGAAATGGAATGAAGTCGGTGCGGATATCGTGCTTGAAGCCACCGGGCTCTTTCTGGACAAAGCTTCCGGTGAAAAACACCTCGCCGCAGGTGCTAAAAAAGTCATCTTCTCCGCGCCTTCCAAAGACGACACCCCCATGTTCGTCTTCGGCGTGAATGACAAAACCTACGCTGGCCAAGCCATCATCAGCAACGCATCGTGCACCACCAACTGCCTGGCACCGGTGGCCAAGGTGCTCAACGACAAATGGGGCATCAAGCGCGGTCTGATGACCACGGTGCACGCCGCTACCGCCACCCAAAAAACCGTGGATGGCCCCAGCAACAAGGACTGGCGCGGTGGTCGTGGCATTCTGGAAAATATCATCCCCAGCAGCACTGGCGCGGCCAAGGCGGTGGGCGTGGTGATCCCTGCGCTGAACAAAAAGCTCACCGGCATGTCGTTCCGCGTGCCCACGTCGGATGTGTCGGTGGTGGACCTGACCTGTGAGCTGAACCAGGAAGCCACGTTCAAGGAAATCTGCGCCGAGATGAAAGCGCAAAGCGAAAAAGCGGTGGAAGCGGGTGGCCTCAAAGGCGTGCTGGGCTACACCGAGGACAAGGTCGTCGCCACCGACTTCCGTGGTGATGTACGTACTTCCATTTTTGATGCCGACGCCAGCATCGCGCTGGATGGCACGTTCGTCAAAATCGTGGCTTGGTACGACAACGAATGGGGCTACTCCAACAAGTGCCTGGAGATGGTGCGGGTGGTGGCAAAGTAATGACAGGTGAACGCCGCAGGCTGCCATAAAAAAACGCGCCCTCGGGCGCGTTTTTTGTTGCTGCCAGGCTCTTACGCAAGCACTGACTCAGCGCTGTCGGTCAGCGGGTGGCCGGGACCTTCGCCACGTGGGCCTTCGCTGGCTTCGCGGGCAACGACAGTGTCCTGGGTCTCAATGGCAGGGTGGCCTTTGCCTTCGCCGCGTGGGCCTTCGCTGGCTTCGCGGGCAAAAGACGTGGTCATTGCGGTAGCACCGACGGTGAGGATGGCTGCGGCCATGGCGATTTTCTTGAAGTTAAACATGATGAATTCTCCTGAACAAAAGTTAAAAAATAAAACCCACTTGAAACTCAGAGAAAAAAGTCTTGACTGGCTGCGGCAGGTGCTGGTCTGAAAACCGGGTTTGCACCTGACG
>JANMVO010000181.1:0-4672 GCA_031392805.1 Rhodoferax sp.
AACTCTGGGTGTTGTGCTGACCCAGGCCCAGGCCGAAGCCTGTCAAGGCTATTTGAGCCTGATCCAGAAATGGAATAGCGTCTACAACCTGACGGCTGTGCGCGGCGTGGACGCCATGATGACGCACCATCTGCTGGACAGTCTGGCGGTAATTGCGCCTTTGCAGTTGCATTTGAAAAATGCCGGGCTGAAGCAGCGCAGTTCTCTGCTGGACGTGGGCGCGGGCGCGGGCTTGCCAGGCGTGGTCATTGCCATCTGCTGCCCGGCGATTGCCGTCACTTGCGTCGACGCAGTGGCCAAAAAGACAGCGTTTATCAAACAGGCAGCGCTGGCTTTGAAATTACCGAATCTCACAGGGCTGCACGCACGGGTGGAGACAGTAGATCAGCCCTTCGACGTGATTTGCTCGCGCGCCTTCGCCTCATTGCCTGATTTCACCCATTGGTCGGCTGGCGCACTCGCACCGCAAGGCGTGTGGATGGCCATGAAGGGCAAACACCCAACAGAGGAGCTGGCGGCATTGCCTGAGTCCGTACTGGTGTTTCACGTGGAACAACTGCTGGTGCCGGGGCTGGACGCGGAGCGCTGCATCGTCTGGATGCGACCACGCGCCGGCCTCTGAAGACATGTTGCACTTGGCTGGTGTAACGTAAACTCGATGCCTCACCGACGCAAAGTCGGCCTCACGTTTTCCGGGAGAAACCCATGTTTGGCATCACTGACTTCAGCGCCTTTGTCGCCGCAATCATCCTATTTCTTCTGATTCCCGGCCCTGGCAACCTTGCGCTGATTACCTCCACCAGCAAAGGCGGCATCAAGGGTGGCTTTAGTTCTATTTTTGGCGTGATTGTCGGCGACCAGATTTTGATGTGGATGGCTGTGGCAGGTGTGGCGGCGGTTCTCACCGCCTACCCGGCGGCGTTTAGAGCCGTGCAATGGCTCGGTGCCGCCTATCTGGCGATTTTGGGGTGCAAGATGTTATTGGCCAAGCCGGGTGATGCTCCGGTGCTGCAAATCAAGCCACACCATTATTTTCGGCAAGCGTTGATGATCACCTTGCTCAATCCCAAAGCAATTGTTTTTTACCTGGCTTTTTTCCCGCTGTTCGTGGACCCGGCACACCATCAGGGCATGACTACTTTTGCACTCATGGCACTGACCATTGCCGTACTCACCTTTGCCTACGGCTTGACCGCCGTGCTGTTGACACATTTTCTGGCTGCTCGACTGCGCGCCAGTCCGGCCATCTCCCAGGGGCTGGAAAAACTGGCAGGCTTGTTCCTGGTCGGCTTCGGCATCAAACTGGTCACCTCCCGGTGAGCAGGCCAGCCAAGGCTCCGGCTGGCCCCCTCGCGTTTCCCGGCATGTCGCCATCACCCCTTCTGCCGCCTGTGCAGCAAAACAGGTAGACAGGTCATGGCCAAAATATTCTGTATCGCCAACCAAAAGGGCGGCGTTGGCAAGACCACCACCGCTGTGAACTTGGCGGCGGGGCTTGCCAAGGTGGGGCAGCGGGTTTTGATGGTGGACCTGGACCCGCAAGGCAATGCCACAATGGGCTCCGGTGTTGACAAGCGCAAGCTGGAGTTGACGATTTATGACGTCTTGCTGGAGTCTTCGTCTGTGGCCGAAGCACGCGTCAAAAGTGACAAATTAATTGAAGGCGGTTGCAGCTACGACATCCTGGGTGCCAACCGTGAACTGGCCGGCGCTGAAGTAGAACTGGTTGACCTCGAGCGCCGCGAGAAGCGCCTGAAAACCGCATTGGCTGAAGTGCGCGCCGAATACGATTTCATCCTGATCGACTGCCCACCGTCACTGTCCTTGCTCACACTCAACGGCCTGTGCTGCGCGCACGGCGTGATCGTGCCAATGCAGTGTGAGTATTTTGCGCTGGAAGGCCTGACCGACCTGGTCAACACCATCAAGCAGGTGCACGCCAACCTCAACAAAGAGCTGGCCATCATCGGCCTGCTGCGCGTGATGTTCGACCCCCGCATCACCTTGCAGCAGCATGTGAGCGAGCAGCTTAAATCACATTTTGGCGATAAGGTTTTCAACACCGTGATTCCGCGCAATGTGCGACTCGCCGAAGCGCCCAGCTACGGTCTGCCGGGCGTGGTGTTTGACCCATCGTCCAAAGGCGCACAGGCCTTTGTGGCTTTTGCGCAGGAAATGGTGGAGCGGATCCAAAAACCGATGGCCTGAGCCGGTTTTGGCTTCAAAACGCGGATAAAAGCCAGAAAAATCGACCAAATAGGCCTCTAGCCCTCGTCCATAGTGCATAGTTAGCTACTTTTATAATAGCAATTGAAATCTGACAACGTCCTTCTGCTGCCCGGCTGGCTTGACTCTGACCCAGCGCATTGGCAAAGCCATTGGCAGGCCGCGCATGGCTACACGCGTGTGGAGCAGCACGACTGGGCGCGGCCCCTGCGCGGCGACTGGATCGTCCGGCTGGAAGACGTGGTGTTGGCGGCAAGGTCAGACTTGCCAATCACCTTGGTGGCGCACAGTCTGGGCTGCCTGCTGGTCGCGGCCTGGGCGGCGCTATCGCGCAACACTCACCGCATAAAGTGCGCTTTTTTGGCTGCGCCGTGCGCTGTGGCGCTGGAATCGCTGCACCCCATGCTCACCAGTTGGGTGCCGGGTGTGCTGAATTCGATGCCCGAGCCAACCCAGCCGATTCAGCCCGCCAGGGCAACGCCGCTAACGTCGCAAACACTGGCAACGCCAACGTTGATAACGACGCGCATCCAACAATCAACGCCATGGACTTTGCCATTCAGAAGTGTGCTGCTGGCCAGCCGCACCGACCCGTATTGCAGTTTTCAGCGGGCACAGGCGCTCGCTGCCCACTGGGGTTCAACCCTCATCGACTGGGGTGATGCGGGCCACTTGGATGCAGAGTCCGGCCTGGGTGCCTGGCCACAAGGCCATGATCTTCTGCTGGCGCTGCAACGGGGCGAACCCGCCAGCGCCATGTGCCATGGGGTCGCCGTGCGGTGATTGCAGCGGCTAGATTCAGAAAAATACCTACGAAAGCGATTGACTCAATGGCAACCAAAAGACAAAGCGGTCTGGGCCGCGGGCTGGAGGCACTGCTGGGCCCCAAAGTGGTGGAGTCCGCGTCGGGCAGTGCGTCGATCAGCACTGGCTTGCCGACATCATTGCACCTGGCCGACTTGGTGCCCGGCCAGTATCAACCGCGAACCCGCATGGACGAGGGCGCTTTGTATGAGCTGGCCGAGAGTATCAAAGTGCAGGGCATTTTGCAGCCAATCCTGGTGCGCCGCGTGAGCGATGAACAAGGCCAGTTGCACCGCAAGAAGGCGTCGCCAGGTGCTTCCCCGGCATCGATCTCTTCTGACCACTGGCTAACCCGGCCGGTGTACGAGATCGTCGCCGGTGAGCGGCGCTTTCGCGCCGCCCGGCTGGCCGGTCTGGACAGTGTGCCAGTGCTGGTGCGCGATGTGCCTGACGAGTCTGCCGCCGCCATGGCATTGATTGAGAACATTCAGCGCGAAGATCTTAACCCACTGGAGGAGGCCCAGGGTTTGCAACGGCTTGTGAAAGAGTTTGGACTCACTCACGAACAGGCCGCCCAGGCCGTGGGACGCTCACGCAGCGCCGCCAGCAATTTGCTGCGCTTGCTCAATCTGGCAGAGCCAGTGCAAACCATGTTGATGGCGGGCGACCTGGACATGGGCCATGCGCGGGCGCTGCTGGCGCTTGAGCGGGTGTCTCAAATCACGGCAGCGGCGCAGATTGCGGCCAAAAAAATGTCGGTGCGGGACACCGAGCGCTTGGTCAAAAAACTCAGCGCCGAATTCACGCTGACGTCGACTAAACCCAAAAAAGAGAAATCGCGCGACATCAAGCGTGTCGAGGAAGAGTTGTCAGATTTGCTGGCCGCACAGGTTGAGGTGCGCGTGAAAAAACGCGTCAAGCGCTCCGGACGGATGGAGGAAATGGGTGAGCTGTCGATCCAGTTTGCCTCGCTGGACGAGCTGAACGGGCTGATTGACCGGTTAACGCGCGGCGCGTCAAGATAAAGTGCAAGCAACAACCCGTATCCGCAATCAGTCTATATACCCAGTAGCAAGATCAAAATGATGAATGGCAGGCCCCTATGACGAGCGATCCCGAAAACAACAAGCCCAGCAAGCTGAACAAGCCAAGCGCGGTGGTGGCACGTGACGCGCTCGACAAGCGTGCCAGTCTGCAACTCCAGAGCGACTCCATCGAACAGGAAGTGGCCCGGCGCACGCCAGAGGCAATGCAGAAGGCAACGAAGGAGCTGCTGGCGGCGCAGGACGTGATCATCCTGGCGATCACGTCACTGGCCGATGCCGGCAATCACATTCCCCGAATCCAGCATTACGTTCGCGCGCTTGCGCTACACCTGAAAAACCACCCGCGTTTTGCGCCTGAGCTGACCGATCAACAGATCGACCTGCTGTTCAAATTTGCGCCACTGCATGGCATTGGCAAAATGGGAATTCCCGACCGCATTCTGCTCAAACCCGGCCAACTGACGCCGCAAGAGTTTGAAATCATGAAAAACCACACTACGCTGGGTCGCGACGCGATTGAACAGGCGGAGCACGCGCTGGGCAAGCCGCTGGCAATTCTTCGCGTGGCCAAAGAAATGGTGATGTCGCACCAGGAA
>JANMVO010000009.1:0-6029 GCA_031392805.1 Rhodoferax sp.
TCTTTGCACCAGCAAATAGAGCGCATCCGGCTGGCGCGCCACTGTGCTGCCGATCATGCCCAAAGCTTCCTCGTCTTTGGGGCCAGCCTGGGCTTGCGCCAATTGCTGAAGAAAGCCCGTCAGTTGCTCACGTTCTTGAACGTTCATAAGATCCTTTGTTTAAAAACCATTGACAGGGTGAAGATGCGCCCAACAGCGGCAAGTTTCAAGATGCCTTATTCCATTTCCATTTCAATCGGATAGGTCGTTGCACCTCCTAGCCATGCTAAAGCACTGTCTTCGTCGGTGCGCCTACTCTCCGATTGAAATGGAAACGGAATTACAAAGGGTTTTTACGGTCAGGTCGGCGTTGAACGCAACTTTTGAGTGCTGCCCAGCCGGCTTGGGCCCAAACCCCTAAATTTATCGGTTTTCAGGCATAAAAACAGCCTCTAGCCCTTGTGTATACTGCATAGTTAGCTTCTTTTTATATAGCGCATTTGATTCAACGTGCAGCATCAATAAACGCGCTGATGCGGCTTAGCTGGTGGGGCACGTTGAGCGCAGGCGCGTGTCCGCAGCCTTCAATTTCCACTACCTGCGTCAAGCCCAAGGCGCCTGGACCGCGTTGCAACATTTGCACGGTTGTCTCCCGCAATACCAAATCAGAGTCGGCGCCGCGCAAACACAGCACAGGGATTTTGAGGGCATCGTAATGGTCCCAAACCAGATAGTCGTCGGGGTGGCTGATGAACTGCTGCACCATGGCCGGGTCGTAGTGCGGCGTGACACGTCCATCCGGCAGGCGGCGCGTGGAAGTCTCAGTCAAACGCCGCCACTGCGCATCGCTCAGGGCACCATACGGCTTGTAGACTTGGCGGAAGAAGGCTTCGAGTTCCAGCACCGTGGCAAACGCTGGTGGGTTGCCGGCGTATGCGCGAATGCGGGTGATGGCGGCATCTGCCACCTGCGGCGCGGTGTCGTTGAGGGTCAGGCTCTGGATGCGAAGCTTCAGCCCTGGCTCAAACAGACCGGAGGCGCACACCATGCCAAGGGCACCGCCCATGGACGTGCCAACCCAATGCGCCTGGTCGATCTTGAGCTGTTCCAACAATTCAGCCGCAATGCGCGCGTAAAACGACAGGCAGTATTCCTGATAGGGCAGCGGGCTCCACTGGCTCAAACCGCGCCCGATAGTGTCAGGGCAGATGACGCGGTAGCCGTCATCGCGCGCGCTCAAGTGTGCGGCAAGCTCGTCCATGTCTCGCCCGGTGCGGGCGAGGCCGTGCCAGGCGATCACGGTGCGTGCATGCTCTGCGCCCCATTGCGTGTAATGGATTTCGCGCCCGGCGCAGGTCAGGTAGTTTGACGTCATGGACATTGGCGTAGCCTTCTCAAATTAGGGCAACCTGCAGGCGTTTTTCAGAGCGCCTGCGAGGCTGGCATCTTCACTATGGAACCGTGACCGTGCTGCCGGCAAAGGTAATGGCATCCGCTGCAACGGCATTGATCTGGATGCCGGTACAGCACAACGATTCGCTGCACAATACCACTTTGCCTGGAAAATAACAGGTATTGGCATATGACGGCCATCAAACACAGGATAAGTTGTGACAAAGAAACAAGCGTCCCCCGGTTTCCCCAGTCTCGTGCACGAACCTGAAGATCAGACCACCCGGCCGATGCCGCTCCAGGAATGGCCCCGGCAGGCGCGCATTGACCATGAGTTGGCGATTGTCCGCCAGCATCATGAACGCATCAGTAAAGCCGTCGAGGCTTTCTGGGGTCGCGAAGAATGCGCTGAATACTTGAACCGGCTGATACTTAGTGGCGGTGACGGGTTCGGCAAGATCAGGGTTGGATTCAGGCAAGAGGTGCTGTCTGCCCTGTTGAATCTCCTGTCGCTGCATGAAGCTGGGGAAAACTGATCTGCCTGCGGACACCAGCCCATAAATCCTGTGCATTAATCAACTGCTGATGGAACGACTTCGAATAGACAAATGGCTCTGGGCAGCGCGCTTCTACAAGACGCGTAGTCTGGCGAGCGAGGAAATTCAACGGGGGCGGGTGCACGTCAACGGCGTGGCGGTCAAACCCTCACGCGAAGTGAAAGCGGGGGACACGGTGCAGGTGCGCACAGGTGTGATCACCCGCAACGTGACGGTGCAAGCCGTCAGCGACAAACGCGGACCGGCACCTCTGGCAGCACTTCTTTTTGATGAGACGCCAGATTCAATCGCCCAGCGCGCAGCCGCCTTGGAGGCGCGGCGTCTGGCGCCCGAGCCCGCCCTGAGCATGACCCAGGGCAGACCGAACAAGCACGACCGGCGTCAGACCGAACAGGTGAGCCATCGTGCCTGGGACAACCGCTGGAGCGCGTCAATCGATACCGACGCTTGACTGCGGGCTTTCATTATTGTCACGCTTGCGGCCACCAATCTTTGATTCGGTTACGCATTGACAACGCGTCCTGGGCCATCAGACGCCGATTCAATCGATCAAGAAATGGCAAGAAAAACGACCTGAATTGCCCGTCAATCGGGTTTAAAAACAGACCGGACTTGACCGTTATCGCAAAAGTCGAAATGTAGCGCAGTCAAGCCAAATGGCACGCTACCTGATGGCCGCGGGCAACGGTCTTGAGTTCGGGCCGACTGCCGTCGCACTGCAGTGTGGCGCTGGGGCAGCGGTGTGCGTAGGGGCAGGCGGTGGCGGGGTGCACGTGCGGCGTTACCGTGATGGTTCGCTTTCTCTGCCCCGGGGTGGCGGCGGGTTCCATGCGCGGCACGGCGTCCAGCAGCGCACGTGTGTAGGGGTGCGCCGCGTTATGGAACAGCGTGTTTGGCGAACCCTGCTCCACGACGCGCCCCTGGAAGATCACAGCCACTTCGTCACAGAGGTGATTGACCACCGCCAGGTCATGGCTGATCAGCAAATAGGTCACACCAAATTTGCATTGCAAATCCTGCATCAAGTTAAGCACCTGGGCTTGCACCGACACATCCAGCGCACTCACCGGCTCGTCGGCGACGATCAGCTTGGGGCGGGTGATGAGGGCACGTGCGATGGCCACACGCTGGCGCTGGCCACCCGAGAACTCATGCGGGTACTTGTCGAGATCATTGGGGCGCAGGCCCACGGAGACCAATACGTCGGACGCCTGTTGGCGCAGGTCAGCAGCGCTTGCCTTACTTTGCGCAGCTTGCGCTGCCAGCGGCTCTGTCACTATCTTCAAAATAGTCTGGCGCGGGTCCAGTGAGCCGTAGGGATCCTGAAACACCATCTGGAAGTTGCGCCGGGCTGCGCGCAGTGCGGCGGCATCAAGCTGGCTCAAATCCTGCCCCAACAGGCGCACAGTGCCGGCGTTCAGCGGCTCCAGCGCCATCACAATGCGGGCCAGCGTTGACTTGCCCGAGCCCGACTCACCGACCACGCCCAGGCTGCGCCCGGCGTTGAGTGTGAAGCTCACACCCTGCAACGCGCGAACCACCGGCGGCTTGCCCCACAGGTGCTCACGCGGCAGTACGTAGGTGCGCGAGACGTTGTCCACTTGCAGCAAAGTGTTGTTGGTCATGCGCTTCGTCCGGCTGCGGCGGCTGCGGCTACTTCGGCCAGCTGAAAACAGCTTGCCATATGTGGTTCGGGCCGCTTGGGCGGTTCGGAGTGCGCCTGGCGCAAATACGTGGGCGGTGGGCGATTGCCTGCGCATTGCGCCACAGCAAAAGCGCAGCGGTCTGAAAACGGACAGCCCTGGGGCAGGTCGATCAGCTCGGGCACGGTGCCTGCGATGGTGCTCAATCGGGCCCCGCGCTTTGTGCCCAGCCTGGGACGTGCGCCAAACAGGCCACGCGTGTAGGGGTGCGCCATGTTGGAGAACACGGCGGTGGTGCTGCCGGTCTCCACCACACTGCCGCCGTACATCACCATCATGCGGGAGGCGTTCTGGGCGATCACGCCCAGGTCATGCGAAATCAGAATCAGGGCCATGCTGCGCTCTTGCACCAGGTCGCTGATGAGATCCAGAATTTGCCCTTGAAGGGTGACGTCCAGCGCCGTGGTGGGTTCATCGGCAATCAGCAAGTCGGGGCTGCAAGCCAGTGCCATGGCAATGGTGATGCGCTGGCGCTGCCCTCCGGAAAATTGGTGAGGATAGGCGTCATAGCGCCCCGCTGCGTTGGCAATGCCTACGCGGTCCATCAAGGCAATGGCCTGTTTGCGCGCCCCATCTCTTGACTCACCCCGGTGCAGTCGCAATGGCTCGGCCACTTGATTGCCAATGGTGTGGACCGGGTTCAGGGCGGTCATCGGCTCCTGAAAAATCATGCCAATGCGGTTTCCGCGCAGGCGGCGCAGCGTGTCATCGGATGCGCCCACCAATTCCTGGCCATCGAACCGGATGCTGCCGCTTAACGCAGCATTCTCGGGCAGCAGACCCAGCAGTGACAACGCGGTGATTGATTTGCCACAACCCGACTCACCAATCAGGCCCAGCGTCTCACCGCGCGCCAGCGAAAAACTGAGGTCACGCACCGCTTGCGCCGGCCCCCGTCGCGTCAGCAATTTCACGCTTAGATTTTTGACTTCAAGGAGTGGCATGGAATGTGAATTTGTCGGCGAAATCAGTCACGGCGTCAGCGTTGTCGCGCCAGCCGGGGGTCCATCACATCACGCAGACCGTCCCCCAGCAGGTTCAGGCCCAGCACGGCCAGCATGATGGCCAGGCCGGGGAAGACGGCCAGCAGCGGGGCCTGGAACAGGAGTGTTTGTGCCTCGGCCAGCATGCGTCCCCACGAGGGCTGCGGCGGCTGCGTGCCCAGACCCAGGTACGACAGGGCCGCCTCGGCCAGGATGGCGATGGCAAAGCGGATGGTGGTCTGCACAATCAGCACCGGCGCGATGTTGGGCAGCACATGGTTGATGGTTATCTTGAACGGCCCCAACCCGCAGGCGCGTGCCGCCAGCACGAACTCGCGCGACCAAACCGCATTGGCAGAGGCCCGCGTGACGCGTGCGAAATTCGGGATGTTGAAGATGCCAATGGCGATGATCGAGTTGACAATACCCGCCCCAAACACTGCCGTCAGCATGATGGCGGACAAAATGGCTGGAAAGGCAAATGTGAAATCTGCCAGGCGCATGATGATCTCTTCCAACCAGCCGCGTTTGGCTGCTGCCAAGAGGCCCAGACTGGTGCCAACTACCAGGCCGATGCCCACCGCAATCACACCTACCAGAATTGAGTTTCGCGCGCCAACCAGCAGCAGCGACGCCACATCCCGGCCAAATGGGTCAGTGCCCAGCCAATGCAAACGGCTGGGAGCCTGCAGCTTGGCCGCCATGTCAATCTCATAGGGCGACCAGGGTGTCCAGAGCAGCGAGAGCCCGGCTGCAAACAGCAGCAGCAGTGTCAGGACCGCACCCAGACAGAAGCTGCGATGTTGCGAGGCGCGCAACCAAAACGAAAACTGACCAGGTGGGCGCATCGAAACCTGACCAGGCAGGCAACTCGCCTGTGCCCTTATCCCAACGCTGTGCCGGGGGGAAAGGGCGCAATTTCCATGGGCAATTTCATTCGCCACCTCTTTGAGGCCCTCGCCCTGCGGGAGTGAAGTTTTACTTATTCCTTCCCCACCTGAGAGGGAAGTTCTTGTTCCCTCTCCCTGAGGGAGGATCGTACTTCTGATTCTTTCTTCCTGGGGGAGAAGCGTTCCAATTGTTCCCCCTCCGGCAGTGTGAGGCGTTCCAATTATTTCCTCTCCCTTAGGGAGAGGGTTAGGGTGAGGGCCGGCACCGGCGCGAAGGCTCATATGTCACTCGCCTTCACTCTGGGATCGATCACCGCGTAAAGAACATCAACAACGAAATTCACCACCACCACCATGGCGGCCAGCAACATCACGCAGTTGCGCACCACGATGAGGTCCCGGTTGGAGATGGACTGAAAAATCAGCCGCCCCAAACCCGGCAGGTAAAAAACATTTTCTACAACGATGGTGCCTGCCAGCAACTCGGCAAACTGCAGCCCCATGACAGTGATGACCGGAATCATC
>JANMVO010000010.1:0-9392 GCA_031392805.1 Rhodoferax sp.
GCAGATTGCAGCACTGAGCGACATCGTGGTGGAGAACTTCAAGGTCGGTGGGCTGGCCCACTACGGGCTCGATTACAAAAGCCTCTCAGCGATCAACCCACGGCTGATTTACTGCTCGGTCACCGGCTTTGGCCAGACCGGCCCTTACGCGCCGCGCGCGGGCTACGACCTGATGATCCAGGCCATGAGCGGCATGATGAGCATCACCGGCCAGGCCGATGGCGTGCCCGGCGGCGGCCCCATGCGCGTGGGCGTGGCCATCACCGACCTCTGCACCGGCATGTTTGCCTGCAGCGCGATTTTGGCGGCGCTGGAAGTGCGCCACCGCACTGGCAAGGGCCAGCACATTGACATGGCGCTGCTGGATGTCGGCATGGCCCTGCTGGCGAACCAGGCCATTGGCTACCTCAACACCGGCGCAGTGCCGCAGCGCCAGGGCAACACCCATCCCAGCCTGGCGCCATACCAGGACTTCAACACGCAAGATGGCAAGATGCTGCTGGCCATTGGCAATGACGGCCAGTTCGGCCGCTTCGCGCACGCAGCGGGCAAACCCGAGTGGGCCAGCGACCCGCGCTTTGCCACCACCGCTGCCCGCAACCTCAACCGCGCCGATCTGATCCCCGCCATGGACGCCGTCACCCGCACCCAGACCACCGCCTGCTGGATCGCACTCTTTGAAGACAAGGCCGTGCCCTGCGGCCCCATCAATGACCTGAGTGAATCCTTTGCCGATGCCCAGGTTAAACATCGGGAAATATGGGTAAAACAGGCTGTAGCCCGCGTCCCATATACACAATCAGCTATTATTTCAATAGCTACTGTCGCCAGCCCCCTAAGACTGATGGACACGCCCCCGGTGCTGCGCCGCGCACCCCCGGCATTGGGCGAGCACACCGATGAGGTGCTGGCTGAACTGGGGTTGGATGCGGCGCGGATTGCGGCGCTGCGTGAGGGTGGGGTAGTTTAGCCAGCGTTTCAAGCTTGGTACGATGCAGCCAAGGGAACACGCTATCTATGACCACCAAAACAGGCAATGACCTTTTTATTGTTGACAACAGCGATGACGATTGGAAGGTACTGAGCTACCTTGCCGAATGGAGCGAAATCTCATCCCGCTTCGACATTGCCACCGGTTATTTTGAAATCGGCTCCCTGCTCGCGCTCGATTGCAAATGGCAAAAGCTCGACCAAATCCGGATTCTGATGGGCGACGAAGTCACCAAACGCACCCAGCGTGCCTTGATCGACGGCATCGTCCGCGTCAAGAGCCAGCTTGACGACAGCATTGAGCGCGAAAAGCTCAAGAATGATTTTCTAACCGGCGTGCCCTCCATCGTTGAGGCCATCGCCAGCGGCAAAATCAAGTGCCGCATCTACACCAAGAAAAAATTTCACGCCAAGGCTTACATCACGCACAGCAAGCTGGCCGTTGTTGGCTCGTCTGCGCTGGTGGGTTCCAGCAATTTCACCTATCCAGGGTTGACGGGCAATGTCGAACTCAACGTCCAGCTCCGCCGCGAAATCGAAGAGCTTCAGCAGTGGTACGAAGCGCATTGGAATGACGCTGAAGACGTGTCAGATGAACTGCTCAAAGTCATAGAGCGCCAAACCCGCAAGTACTTGCCATTTGAGGTCTATGCCAAGTCTCTGCAGGCCTATTTCAACAACTACGAAGAAACCGCGGGTGACTGGGAGCGAAACCATTCCCGCATGTACCCCGTGCTTGACCAGTACCAGCGCGACGGCTACGGCGCAATGCTCAAGATTGGTGGCAAGTTTGGCGGGGCATTTTTGTGTGACGGCGTTGGCTTGGGCAAGACATTTGTCGGCCTGATGCTGATTGAGCGCTTGGTCAAGTTCGAGCGCAAGAAAGTTCTGCTGGTCGTGCCCAAGTCAGGCCGAGAGCCTGTATGGGAGTTCAGCCTGCGCCGCTACCTGCCCGAACTATTTGGTGATTTCTCCAACCTGGTCGTCGTGAATCACACCGACTTGCAGCGCGGTGGTGAATGGGCAGAGCGCATGGAGCGCCTTAAAGCGCAAGCCGATGTGGTCATCGTGGATGAAGCCCACCACTTTCGTAATCCCGGCATCAAAACGCGCCGCTCCCGCTACTGGCAGATGCAAGGCCTGGCTAAAGGTAAGCAGTTGTTCATGCTCACGGCCACGCCCATCAACAACCGGCTGATAGACCTTCAACATTTGATTGAGCACTTCACCGGGCGGCAGGCCGACTACTTCAAAGACACGCTGGGCATCCACTCGCTTCCGGGGCACTTCCGCAAGCTGGAAAAGGAACTCATGAAGCGCCTGGGCACAGACCTTGTGCAGGGCGAGCTGGCGGGGCTGGAGACGACCGATTTGTTGTCGCACGACCCTTTGCTGCGCGAGCTCGTGATTCAGCGCAGCCGCGCGTATGTCAAGCAAAGCCAGATCACGGCTGGTGCCCGCGAAGCACTCTTCCCCAAACGCGAAGCGCCCAAGGTGGCCGACTACTCGATAAAAAAAACGTACGGCAAGTTGTTGGCCATGGTCGAAAAGGCGTTCAACAAAAAAACGCCACTGTTCACGCTGCCCATGTACTACCCCCTGGCCTATTCCAAGGTGCCGGTAGAGGATGGTTTTGAAGACAACCGCCAGAAGCAGGTGGTGGGTCTGATCCGCGTGCTGTTTCTCAAGCGGTTTGAAAGTTCTGCCCGCGCCTTTGAATCGTCATGCCAGCAGTTGCTGCTCAAGCTCATGGCGTTTGTGCAGGTCAACAGCACCACCAAACATGAGGCCGCCAACTTCGAGCGCTGGAAACTGCGCAACGCCGAAATGCTGGGTCATGTGGACACACGCCAGAAAGAAATGTTCGCGGCAGAGGACGATGAAGAAGCCGATGAAGACGTCATTCCCGAGGAAATGCTCGAAGCCGCAGACAAGCTGGACCGCGACCAGTTTGACATTCCCCAGATGTTGTCCGAGTCCCTGCAAGACCTGGACCAGTTGGCCGAGTTTTTGAACGAGCTGCGCCAGTTCAAGCCCAGCCATGACGACAAACTTCGTGCGCTGATCGACCTGCTCAAGACCGACCCGGTGCTCAAGAAGCACAAGGTCATGATCTTCAGCGAATTCATGTCCACGGCGCGTTACCTGGCCGCGGAGCTTGAGAAAGCGGGCATCAAGGGCATCGACCAGATTGACTCCGCCACCAAGCGCAGCCGTGGGGACGTGATCCGCCAGTTTGCGCCTTACTACAACGGCATGACCAGCAAGGACCTCGCCGACAAAAACCAGCCAGAAACCCGCGTGCTGATCGCCACCGACGTGCTCAGCGAAGGCCTGAACCTGCAAGACGCCACCCGCCTGATCAACTACGACCTGCACTGGAACCCGGTGCGCCTGATGCAGCGCATTGGCCGGGTGGACCGGCGCATGAACCCTGAAATTGAGAAAAAGCTCGTCAAAGACCACCCGGATGCCAAAGCTATTCGCGGCACCGTGGAGTACTGGAATTTCTTGCCACCCGGCGAGCTGGACGAGTTGTTGAACCTGTACAAAAAGGTCTCCAACAAGACCTTGCTTATCTCCAAGACCTTGGGCATTGAAGGCAAAAAGCTCCTGCGGCCCGATGACGACTTTGCAGCCCTGCGGGACTTTGACCACAGCTACGAGGGTGAGCCCACGTCATTGGAGACCATGCACCTGGAGTACCAGCGCCTGCTGGCCGTGCATCCTGACTTGCCAGCCAGACTTGAAGCGCTGCCAGGCCGCGTCTTCAGCGGCAAGGCCCACCTGCAACCCGGCACCCAAGCTGTCTTCTTTTGTTTTGGCCTGCCCGGCAAAGACACCACGGTGACCGGGGCTGAAACTGACGCGGATGCATGGACGGTTGGCGCTGGCCGCACCGAATGGCTGTTGCTTGACCTGAATACCAGCAACATCATTGACGATGCCGCTGGCATTGATGCCGCCATTCACTGCGAGCCCGAAACGCCGAGGCGTTGTCAAATCGCCCAGCCCACGCTGTCAAACGCACGCGCCAAAGTCGAAAAACACCTGAAGAACGGCTACTTCCGCCAAGTGCAGGCGCCGGTAGGCGTCGCACCGCAACTTATTGCGTGGTTGGAACTCAACTGAGCCGCAACCGCAAGCCTCCACAGAGGCCAATAACGTCGCAGGTCATGCGTGTTGGGGTTCTAGCTTTTTCCAGGCTTCAAGGCCACCGGCAGCGGCAATCTCAGCTTCAAAGTCAGCCTGAATTGCCGCCGTTGTTGCCCAGTGTTCGGGACCGTCAAACACGGCCCTGTCTTCTGGCCTCAAGTCGCCGTCTTGCTTGCGCACCAGTGTCCCGTCTGGCAGTTCCACCAGAACACCACAATAGGTTGTCATGATCGTTCCCTCCAGTATTTGAATCGCAACTTTCTGGCGACTTCGTTCCACGCCTGATGCTGAAGCTCTGCCGTGAAATTGGCCACACTGATTTCATCATTGCGAACCTTGGCGGACACCAGTTCCCGCAGATTTCGCACACTTTCATGATACGCCACGGCAACTGCCCCGTGCCACACCGCATCAAAACCGGTTGCTGCATGCCGGAAGTGGGCACCTACGGCACGAATTTCACCCAACTTGTACTGGGCAGCCTGATAAATGTCTTCAACAGAAAAAGTACCCCCGGCTGGATGATTGTGGGTAAAGGTGTTGCCCTTCATGTTGGCCAACCACAGTGCCGGTATCGACACCTGATCAACTTTCCCGTGAAACCGTGCCAGCTCTCGTCCTGTTGCGTCAAAGAAAACGCCAATCTCAAAGTCCCGTTGGCCGCGAATCTGGTCTTCGACCACCACCGCTGCCGCCCTCGCGGGGCTTGCTACATTGGGCTTGTTGCGAGGCGCATTGCGGTCGTAAGGGTCTGCGCCTGCCGCCGGTTGTTTGAAATTCTCCATGCCGGTATTGTGCTTGCCCTACCATCACGTTTCTGCAACTGTGATGTGTGCCAAGACTCAGTGCATTTCTATCGAAATTACTGTGGTTTATCGGTGTTACTCGCAAAATAGATAAACCGCAGTAACTTTGCTCACTATCGTAAGAAACAAAAAACAATGGCTATCAAAGCAAGTTCGCAATTTGACCCCCAGGCCGACAAACTCCGCCAAATCCAGACCATCCCGGCGCTGGTCAAATACCTGGACGAAGAACTGGGCTGGCCTATCCAGGTAGACGACTGGGAAGAGGCCGTATTCGACTGGGAGCCGGCAGAGCTCAACCTGAAAGCTGAACACCAGGTCGCCATCAAATCCATCAAGCAACCGCGTCCCTTGGTCACGAGCCAGCCCTGGGGCATCTTTTTTGTGGACTTTGACAAGGGCCAGCTGCCCATCACGATTCTGCGTCGCGTGCTCAATGGCCTGGTACCCAAGAGCCGCACCAGGGGTGGCGGCCACCAAAGCTGGCATGCGCGCGATTTGCTGTTCGTCTCAAGTTTTGGCGAAACCGGTGCGCGGGAAATTGCCCTGGCCCATTTCACCGACGAATCCGACGTGCGTGACCTGACCACCCTGCGTGTGCTGGGCTGGGACGAATCTGACACCGCTTTGGAGATGGGCTACGTCGCCAAAACACTCAGGGACAAGTTGCGTTGGCCGAAAAGCACCACCACGCAAGCCGATCAAGACGCCTGGCGCACCCAATGGGCCAGCGCTTTCAGGCTCAAGTACCGGCAGGAAATCACCGACAGCAAAACACTGGCCTTGGGCCTGGCCGAACTTGCCAAGCGCATCCGGATCCGTGTCAACACGGTGCTGGAAATTGAAAGTGACACCGGCCACTTGCATCAATTGCACAAGGCTTTCAAAGACAACCTGATTGCCGACCTGTCTGCCGACGGCTTTGCCGACATGTTTGCGCAGACCATCACCTATGGCCTGTTCACCGCCCATGCCAGCCGCCAAAGCGGCGCCCTGGTGGCAGACGACCTGGTGATGATGGTGCCCAACACCAACCCCTTCCTCAAAGAGCTGCCGACTGACTTTCTAACCAAGGCGGGCCGCGCCAGAAACCGTCAAAAACGGGTTGATTTTGACGAACTGGGCATCAACGAAGTGGTGACCACCCTGCGCGACGTGCCGATGGAAGACATCTTGCGCGCCTTCAACAAAAACAAACCGGGCGACGACCCGGTCATCCACTTCTACGAAGACTTCCTCAAAGCCTACGACAAGAAGATGCGCGCCAAGCGCGGCGTGTTTTACACACCTTCTCCCGTGGTGCAGTTCATCGTGCGCAGTGTGGACGAGATTCTGAAAACCGAGTTTGGCATTGAAGACGGCCTGGCCAGCACCATCACCTGGGGCGAGATGATGGTGCGCAAGCCCGAGCTGAAGCTGCCCAAGTTCTGCACCGCCGCCACGCCCTTCGTCCAAGTCCTCGACCCCGCCACCGGCACCGGCACCTTCATCGTCGAAGTCATCACCCAGGTCCATGCGCACATGCTGGCCAAGTGGGCCAAACAAGGCAAGGTGACCAAGGCGCAATGGCAACCGCAGTGGGTGGACTACGTCAAGCACCACCTGCTTCCGCGCCTGTACGCCTTCGAGCTGATGATGGCCCCATATGCCATTGCGCACATGAAGATCGGCCTGAAGCTGGCCGAGACCGGCTACACCTTTCCCGAAGACGGGCCGCGTGTGAATGTGTTTTTGACGAATGCGCTGGAGCCTGCGCACCCCGCGCAGCCGCAGCTTGAAGCAATGGCGCCTATGCTGGCACATGAGGCCAGTGCAGCGAATCGGGCAAAAGAGCAGTCCTGCTTTACGGTCATTGTCGGCAATCCGCCGTATGCCGGCCATTCGGCAAACAACAATTTGCCCGGTATCGTGGCGGCCGTGCATGAGTACAAGCGCGGCTACCCAGACCTGCAAAAGCCTGGCCAAGGCAAGTGGCTGCAAAACGACTATGTCAAGTTCATTCGATTCTCGGAGCTACGCATATTGCAGGGCGGTGTGGGCGTACTTGGATTTATTACCGACCACTCCTATTTGGATAACCCCACCTTCAAAGGTATGCGTCGCCACCTGCGCCATAGCTTTCCGTACCTGCGCATTGTGGATATGCACGGCAACAGCAAGAAAAAGGAAAAGGAAAAGTCAGCCGATGGTTCAAAAGATGAGTCGGTGTTCGGCATCATGCAGGGCACAGCCATTGGCCTGTATGTCCATGGGGCAGCAACGGCCAGCGAGCAGAGCCTGGATATTTTGGGCACGGAAGCCGTCAAGGCCGAAGCCATGCTGCGAATTTCGCTGCAACGTGAGACGTTGACGCCACTTTCACCTAACGAACCGTTTTGGCTGTTCAAACCGCAAGCCCAAGCGGGGCGCAACGACTACGAAACCGGCTGGGGTCTGCCGTTGATCTTTTCCCCCAATGGCGATCCAGCACCGGGCATCGTCACAACACATGATGAGTTTGCGATTTCGTGGGATGCCAAAGCTGCTAAAGCAAAGGTTGACGCGCTCCTGGCAACTCGCAACGAGGCCGAGGCGCGTGGGTTGTTTCAGCTCTGCACGCAAGACCAGTGGAACTACGATGAAACAAAAATGGCCCTGTCCGACGGTGCGTGGAAGAAGAAAATCGTACCTGTGCTCTACCGTCCGTTTGACACCCGAGTGACGATTTACGACAGCCATGTGGCGGTGCATCGTAGGGATAGGGTTTCACTCCAGGTAATCGACGGGAAAAATCTGTCGCTAATTTCATGTAGGCAGCAGTCGCAATACGAAACTGAATGGAATTTGGTAGGGGTCGCGCGTGGGTTAATCGAGAGTTGCACGATTTCAAACAAAACCAAATAAATTAACTACCTGTTTCCATCTTGGTTGTCGAGTGCTGGTGTTCGTAAGCCAAACTTTTCAGCCAGTTTCCTCGCTGCCCTGCAATCCGCCCTCAGCCTGACCCCCACCGACTACCGCCCTGAAGACCCCACCGCCCCTCTACACGCCGAGAAAATCTTCCACTACATCTACGCCGTGCTGCACAGCCCGGCCTATCGCCAGCGCTACGCCGCGTTTTTGCGCACCGATTTCCCGCGCATCCCCATCTCCGGCAGCCGCAAGCTGTTCGACGCACTCGCCAAACTGGGTGCGCAACTGGTGGCCTGGCATTTGCTGGAGCATCAAGACGCTATAAAAATAGTATCAAACTATGTAGATTTAACGAGGGCTACAGCCTTTTTTGGCTCTGATTTCTCGCTGCAAAGAGTAGCGGAGAAGAGTAAGGGGCTGGCAGAGGTATCTAGCGACGTGGGCAAGGTTTTCATCAACGCCACCAGCGCTTTTGCCAATGTGCACCTGCCCATCTGGCAGCACACCATCGGCGGCTACCAGGTGCTGCACAAATGGCTGGATGACCGGCGCAAAGCGGGCCGCAGCTTGAGCCCCGACGACATCACCCACTGGCTGCGCGTCTATGCCGCGTTAGAAGCTACGCAAAAGCTGATGCTGCAAGTTGACGAAGCTATTAAGGCCAGCGGTGGTTGGCCTGGCGAGGGCAAAGACAACGCGCAGTGCGCGTTCAGCCAGAACCATCCGCCGCCCGACGCCACCGCGTTGGCGCTGGAACAAATGGCGCAGAAGGAGCAGCTCAAGGTGCAGAAGAAAGCGGCATCTACTACAAAAAAAGAAGCAACTTACGCATATTCTATAAGGGCCATGGGTTTATTTGACCCTGATACAGATCTGAACGAGCTCGCCGCAGCATCAGGAGCGACTCCACGCGTTGACTGAAAATCGCCCCAAACCTTTAGATGTCGTTTGCGGTGTTCCCAAAGACCGTGCGGGTCTGCAGGCGGTAGATTATTTTCTGTTGGCATTGCAGCGGTTTTATGAACGCGGCGAAACCGCTTTCTTGACTATGTCTGGCCGCAGACGCTGGAGATCATCGATCTTGACGCCACGCCACAAAAGATGCGTGGTCGTCCGCCAAGTGAGTTTGTGATTTTCAATAAAGAACACCCGCTGAACCTTGAAAGTCGGGCGGGTCTGGGGAATAAGGATCGAGAGATATAGGATGAACTTAACCACCTCACGGCATGGAGCCGAATTTTGTCTCTCGACGTCCTGATTGTAATCTGAGTGTTGCAAATTGCTTGCGTGGCTTAACTTGAGCCCCATATCGCAGCCAGCCCATAAAATGCCCGCATGCTGCCCGCCTGCCTTCGCGCCCTCCTGATTGCTATCCTGTTTGTAGCTCAACCAGCTTTTTCTGCCGGAATTTGTGATGACTTTTCCCAGATACTTCCGAACGTGAAGCGGGCCATGTGCACTGCTGCGCAATTGCGCGCCAGCAGCGCCAAGAGCGTGAACGGGCTTCCCATCTACGTGCGCGATGTGGGGCCGCAGCAAGCGCCCCTG
>JANMVO010000224.1:0-1691 GCA_031392805.1 Rhodoferax sp.
TCCACGCAGCGTGAACGTCAAGTTGCCTTGCAGGAATTCAGCCAGATCGCCGCGCACCTGCAAAGCATCGAGCGGTCTACGATGTTCCGGGCAACGCGGCCACTGTCGCACTTGAAAGGCCACGTGGATCGCCTGCTGGGCCGTGGGCCAAAACAGGCTTCTGCACACCAGCCGGTACTGAAACTCAAAGCAACGCCGGTCACCCAGCACCCCGTTGACATCATCGTCCCGGTGTTTCGTGGCCTGGATGACACGCGCTGCTGCCTTGAATCCGTGTTGGCATCACCAGGTCAAACCAGGTGGCGCCTCATCATCATCAACGACTGCAGCCCGGAGCCTGAAGTCACTGAATGGCTGCGCACCTTTGCACTGCGGGACGCACGCATCCAGTTGCTGGAAAATTCAGAAAACCTGGGTTTCGTTGCCACCGTCAACCGTGGCATGGCCTTGAGCCATGACAACGACGTGTTACTGCTCAACAGCGACGCCGAAGTTGCCAACGACTGGCTTGACCGCATCCAACGCGCGGCCTACAGCGCTCCACGCGTGGCCAGCGTCACGCCGTTTTCCAACAACGCCACCATTTGCAGCTATCCCCGTTTCTGCAAGGCCAACGAGATGCCTGGCGGCTTCAACACCGCCAGCCTGGACAAGCTATTTGCGCAAAACTTGGCTGGCCAGTCGGTCGAAATTCCTACAGGGGTCGGATTCTGCATGTACATCCGGCGTCAGTGCCTGCAAAACATTGGCCTTTTCGACGTCCCCAATTTTGGCAAAGGGTATGGCGAGGAAAACGACTTCTGCATCCGTGCAGAAGAAGCGGGCTGGACCAACTTGCATGCGCTTGACGTGTTTGTACGCCACGCTGGCGGGGTCAGCTTTGGCGACACCAAAAGCGCCCGGGAACTGCAGGCCATGGAAACTCTTCGCCGCCTGCACCCGGGCTACGAGAGCGATGTGCACACTTACGTGCAGCGCGATCCCGCAGGCCCCGCGCGCATGAGCATCGACATCGCACGCATTACTGCCACCGGGTGCCCGGTCATCCTGACGGTCATGCATGACCGCGAGGGCGGCACGCTACGCCATGTTCAAGACTTGGCCAGGCAACTGGAGGGCTTAGCGACGTTTCTGCGCCTTTCACCTGCGCCCGGCGGCGCAGAGTTGAGGCTGGAGGGCACGCAAGAGGGCTTTGCACTGCGACTTGAATTGCCACGCGAACAGCCACGTCTGTTGCGGATTCTGCGCCTGCTCCAGGTGGGCCATATTCACTACCACCACCTGGTCGGCCACGCCAGCGACATCTGCGACTTGCCCGCCCAGCTTGGTGTCTCGCACGACTTCACGGCGCACGACTACTACAGCTATTGCCCTCAAATATCTTTGACCGACCACACTGAGCGTTACTGCGGGGAGCGGGGGTTGGACCAATGCCGCCGATGCGTTCAACGCAACCCAGCGCCAGGCGGTGAGAGCATCGACAGCTGGCGCGACCGTCACGCCCGGCTGCTAGGCCAGGCGCGCTACGTCATCACCCCAAGTGCCGACACCGGCAGCCGCATGCAGCATTTCGTGCCAACGGCCGCTGTCAAGGTGGTGCCACACGCTTCTCTGGAGCTTGTACCACCCGTTCATCCAAGGCCAAGCCCGCGCCGCTTGTCTGATGCCCAACCCCTGAAGATCGTGGTGCT
>JANMVO010000258.1:0-5479 GCA_031392805.1 Rhodoferax sp.
CACAAACACCGGCTGCCCGCTGGCCAGAATTTGGTCGACCCGCCCCGGCTCCCAAGCCTGCCAGCGCTCGCCGGAAACGGTTTGGGCAGAAATTTCCAGCGGTTTAAGCACGTTTTGACCTATAGCCCAAGTCAGTACTGCTAAGCTAGCTATTGAAATGGTAGTAATGATGATCCGGCTGCGCCCCGTCAAAGTCAGCGCCCAGATCACCATCGCCAAGGCCACCAGCAGCGCCAGCAGCGCCCCTGCGCCGTCAATGCCGCTTTGCTGGCCCAGCACCCACACCAGCCAGACGACCGTGGCAAACATGGGGAAGGCCATCACGCGGCGAAAGGTGTCCATCCATGCGCCGGGGCGGGGCAAGGCGCGTGCCATGGCAGACAACACAGCGGGCACCAGGCTGGCCGCCAGAAAGGGCAGCGCCATGCCAACGCCAATTGCGCCGAACACCAGCAGTGCTTGCAGCGCAGGCAAGCCCAGGGCCAAGCCGAGCGACGCCCCCATGAAGGGTGCAGTGCAGGGCGAGGCAATGGCCACGGCCAGCACGCCTGACAAAAACGCATTTAGCGCCGGGTTTTTAGCCTGTGCGGAAGCAATGCGTGTTGGCAGAAATTGCCCAAACTCGAACAAGCCCGCCAGGTTGAGCCCGAGTACCGTAAACAACACCGCCAGGCCCGCCACCACGGCAGGTGATTGGAGCTGAAAGCCCCAGCCCAGTTGCTCGCCCGCCGCGCGCAAACCGAGCATGAGCGCACCCAGAGCCAAAAATGACGCAATCACGCCCGCCGTGTAGGCCAGACCGCTGATCTTGTGGCCGCGCCGGTCTTCAGCATGTTGCGTGAAACTCATCACCTTGATCGCCAGCACCGGAAACACGCAGGGCATGAGGTTGAGGATGAGGCCGCCGAGCAGCGCGCCCAGCAGTGCCGCGAGCAGCGTGATGGGTGCAGCAGACGGTGCCGGCACAGCACTGAACGCGTTGGCTTTGAGGGCGGCTTCCAGCGCAGGCGGCACGGCGGCGGTGGCGGCCACTTTGGGCCACTCGCCCAGCACTTTGATCTCAGCACGGTAACTCTGACGCTGGCCGTCCACATTCGCTGCCAGCACCACGGGCATCACGCTGGGGCTGTTGCTGCGCTGGGCCGAGATGGGGATGCTGGCGCGCCATGCGCCGCCAGTCCAGCTTTGGGACCACGGGGCGGCGGTTTCGATCACCTCCGGCGTTTCCGGGAAGAAATCAAGCGTCTTGCCGCGCAGGTTGACAGGCAGGCCCTGGACTTCAAAATTGAGTGCCTTGCCGTCGATCAGCACCCTGCTGTCCGGTATGGCGCCGCCTGGCACAGCCGCCATGACGGGCTTGGGCGCCGCCGCAAAAGCCGCGTCAAACGCCGCCGCGTTGAGGGCAGTGGAGCCCTTGACCGGAATCTTCAACGCGAACTCGCCCTCTTCGGGGATGCACTCTTTGCGGCACACCAGCCACACCGCCTTGAGTTTGACGTCAATGTCGTCCCCAAGCAGTGACGGCTTGAAGCCTGGCGTGATCGTCAGCGGCACCGGCAGCAGCACCGTGCCTTCATAGCCATAGTTGGCCAGGTTGCCAATGAGGATCCTTTTTGGCGCGGGCCAGGCAATGTCACCCGCCATGACGCCCGTGGGCAGCGTCCACTGCAGCGCCGTGGGCAGGCCGGAATCGCCGGAATTTTTCCAGTAGGTGTGCCATTCGGGCTTGTGGATGAGTTGCAGGCCCACCCAAACCGCTTTGCCAGCGTCTGCGCCATCCGGGGCGTGGGCCATCAGCTCGGCGCGCACCTGCCCGGTTGTGACCACGGTTGTAGGGTTATTTTGGGCTGTAGCTTCTGTGGATAGGGCGTAAGTAGCTATATAAAATATAGCAATTAGAAGACGGGGAAGCGCAGTGAATGGTTTCATTTTGAATATGGGAGCCGCATGGCGGGGCAAAGTTCCGGCGCCTGAAGCTTGATCTGCATTGCCGTGCGGCTGTGGCCCGTCCTCTAGCGTTGAGGGTGAGGATTGAGGGTTGAGGATTGAGGATTGAACAGTTTCAGGTTTTGCCAATCCGTTTTAGCCGTTCGGACGCAGTCACCACATCAGTCAAACGGATACCAAACTGGCCGTTGACCACCACCACCTCCCCCTGCGCAACTAAATACCCGTTCACAAGAACATCGACCGGTTCACCCGCTGCACAGTCCAGCTCAACCACGGAGCCGACTTTAAGTTGCAGGATTTGTTTGATCGGCATTTTGGTCCGACCGAGCTCTACCGAGAGTTGGACCGGAATGTCGAGCACCATGGCAAGGTTGTTGGCATTGGCATCCCTGCTTGCCGGGTGGGCAGATCCGGGCTCTGCCGGCGCAGCAGCCTTCAGGCCACTTGACGCGGTAGTCCCCCTTTTTTCGGCCGAACCTGATTGCGCCGGCAACCCTTCCGACCAAACCGGTCTGCTGTCGTGCGCCGGTTTGTCTTCATTTGCCATGTCGGTCCCCCATCGCATTGGGGTCATCGCGCCTCAAGTTTTCATCAATGCGAATCGCATGCTTCGCATTGTGGGTTCCGAAGCGGCAGGCAAATACCGGCACGCCCTCGACCGTCGCCTGGATTTGAGATTTGGCATCCAGACGGATGAAATCCCCGGTCTTCATTGACAGCACTTGCGCTACGGTGGCGCCCTGCAGCGCAAGTTGCGCGACCAGGGTAACTTCCACCGCCTGGATTTCCCGCGTCAACACATTGGCCCAGCGGCGATCAACTTCAATGAAGTCTGCCCCGGTTGTGGAGGTCAACACGTCGCGAATCGGCGCAAAGGTCGCGTAGGGGAAACAAAAATGAATCGCGCCTGTGATCTCTCCAATCTCCAGCTGGAAAGACGTCGTGATGACACGCTCGCCGGGCGTCGCAATGTTGACCAGCTGCGGCTGCACTTCTGTGCGCAAGTGAACGAACTCAAGTGAGCAAATTCCATGCCAGGCCTTGTCGTACGCCTCGGTGATCACCGTTTCCAGCCGCTTGATGGAGCGCTGTTCAGTGGCCGAGAAATCACTGACATGAATGCGTGGCTGCAATGTACCCGTGCCCCCGTACAGGGCGTCAATCACGGCAAAGATCAGCGAAGATTCGCACACGATCAGTCCGCTGCCCCGCAGCGGTCGAATGGCGACGATATTGCAATGGGTAGTGGCCGCAAACTGGCGTATAAATGTGCTGAACTTCTGCACACTCACCTGACCCGCTGAAATTGCGGGGCGCCGGCCCATCAAGTTGAACAAGCCGCCTCCAAGATTGCGCGCGAATCGCGCATTGACGATGTCCAGCGCTGGCATGGGTCCGCGGGCGATATGGTCCTCGCTGGCAACCACATAAGGCCGCACCTCCCCGTCGGCAGTCCAATTTGCAGAGCCACCGCCCGCCGCTGGCGGGCCCGGCGGTTGGTGACTATCGCCACCGACGCCTTCAAACAGCGCATCCACTTCTTCCTGTGAAATAAGTTCGCGCATGGGTCACGCCACAGCGTTGCCGCCACCACTGAACCTGGCCACCATCTTTCGTGCCAGATCAGGATCGTAGTTGCGTATCGATTCGATCACCATTGTCTCAATATCGGCGCCCATCAACCGGGTGATTTTTGCGGCGATTGCCACACCCCCTGGCAATTTTTGGCTGTCCGGCCCGGGCACGGCAAAAAGGCGCAGCATGGCCTCGTTCATGTCATTCAGCGCCGAAGGTTGAATCGCTTGCAGTGTCGCAATTCGCAGCACGACATCGTTGCGCATCGGTCCGCTGAGATTTTTCAGAACTTCGGCGGCAAATTCGGGCGCCAGATGGACCAGCACCGCCGCGACAATTTGCGGATGCTCCAGCTCAAGCCGTCGGGCAACAACGATTGGCTCGACCCGCTTCAAGGGTTCAATGCCAGCGTCTTCACGGCCTAGCAAAGTCGGGGCAATCACCACGGTCGCCTTAGTGTCACCAATCGCATGTCAGGCACCAGCCTCAGTGCAGCACTTGGCGCGAATTCCCTGCGTGGGGCGCGCAATACATCGACCAGGGCTTGGCCAGACAACGGATCTGGGCGTCATTGTTCAGTATGCGCCGCAGGATGCGGGTTTTTTCGGCCCGCAGTTCAGGCGACAGGACTTCATCGCGTGATTTTTGACGCAACTGCTCAATCAGCACGCCGCAAGCATCTTCAAAACCGCCCACCTGATGCCAGTCGTCTTCAAGGGCAGCGTCCAGCATTTTTCGGCTGCTGTCTTCAATCGCCTTGTAATAGTCAATCAACATCAAGGCCATGCAAGCCTCCCGCCAGCATGCTGCACAAGCATCCCCGTGGACGGATCCGGTTGACTGGCCGGCGGGGCAGTTTCAAAAGCAGCAGTGGATCCACAGGTTTGCATGATCAGCTTTATCGTCCTGTTTTATCGTTCAGCTAAATCGTTCAACTTTGTCGTTCAGCTTCGTCGTTCAGATTTAGCGCTGAGTTTCATGGTTTTTCCAGATGCCCTGAGGATAGCCAATCACCCCTTGTGCAAAGTACTGAGATAAGCCCAATTCCCCTGCTATTTCACCCTGCGTATCGGGTTCACTTGGGTCCATTATTTTTTCCCGCCGCTTCAGGCTCGGTCCCGGCCCGCTATGGCTGTAGGCGTTTTACTGACATACCAGCGCTGCCTAACCGACGGCACTTGCAGTGGCTTTCTGATTCGGGCTGACTGCACACCCGTCAAAATAGCATTGATCTGCATCAAGACATTGACTGTAGACATACCAGGGGCGGCAAATGAAAAGTGAACAGCTATTGACAGAAATCCGGGAAGCCAATCTGACTTACCTGATGCTCGCACAAAATATCATCCGGATCGACCGGCCTGAGGCATTATTTCGCTTAGGGCTATCGGAAGATGCCGCCGAACTGATCGCCAGCCTGTCTCCTGCCCAGATTTTAAAGATCGCGTCGGGCAACATGCTGCTGTGCCGGTTCCGTGTGGACGACGACATCGTCTGGAACCTGCTGACCAACCACGGCATCAGCAAAGTAGACAACGGCGCTGCCACAAAATTGCACGCCAGTATTTTGATGGCTGGCCGCTTTGCCGAGGCCATGTCGGCTTAGGCCGGCAAATAGCGATTCGAAACATCCCTTTTGAGCCACGCATGGCCGCAAAAAGCGTTTTAAATGACTCCCGGCAGGTCGATCGGGCGGTGGCGCTGATCCGCCTGGGCGCCCGCCTGCAAGTGCTGGAGAGTGAAACCAACTTGTCCTACGAGCGCCTGCTTCGCCTGTACAAGGAAGTGGCAGGGCGTTCGCCGTCCAAGGGGCAACTGCCGTTTTCCACCGACTGGTTTCTCACCTGGCAGCCCAACATTCATGCGTCGCTGTTTTTGAATACCTATGAGTATTTGAGCAAGGCCTGTGTACTGGAAGACATTGACGCCATCATGAAAGCGTTCAAGCTCTACC
>JANMVO010000277.1:0-3412 GCA_031392805.1 Rhodoferax sp.
CTGGGTCTCAACGCCAACCGGTGCCCGGCTCAATGTGCAGGCCATGGTGACCGAACGGGTCGGGCCTGACACCGTGTTCCTGCCGTACCACTTTTCGGGCCGCTGGCAAGGGGCCGACATGCTGGCCTATTACCCGAATGGCGCTGCACCGATAGTGCGCGGCGAAGCGCTCAACACCGCAACTACGTATGGCTACGACAGCGTGACCATGATGCAGGAGACCAAGACAACGGTCTGCAATGTAGAGAAAGCATGAGACATTGTGGGACAGACCGCAGCGGCACACAGTGGGCCAGCTCTGTCCTCAACTGATTAGGAGATTGATATGGCAAGAATGAAATTCGTCTGTGATGCAGAGCGCTGCATCGAATGCAATGGCTGCGTCACCGCCTGCAAGAACGAAAACGAAGTCCCCTGGGGCGTCAACCGGCGCCGGGTGGTCACGCTGAACGACGGCGTGCCGGGTGAGAAATCGATCTCGGTCGCCTGCATGCATTGCAGCGACGCACCCTGCATGGCGGTGTGCCCGGTCAACTGCTTTTACCGCACCGAAGAAGGGGTGGTGTTGCACGACAAGGATGTTTGCATAGGTTGCGGCTACTGCTCCTACGCCTGCCCGTTTGGTGCGCCGCAGTTTCCGTCACAAGGCACGTTTGGGGTGCGCGGCAAGATGGACAAATGCACCTTCTGCGCCGGCGGCCCTGAGGTCAACGGCAGCCAGGCCGAGTTCGAAAAATATGGCCGTAACCGTCTGGCCGAGGGCAAGTTGCCGGCCTGCGCCGAGATGTGCTCGACCAAAGCGCTTTTGGCCGGCGATGGCGATGTGGTTGCCGATATTTTTCGCAACCGCGTGCTCAGGCGTGGCAAGGGCGCCGAGGTGTGGGGCTGGGGCACGGCCTATGGTGCCAAGCAGGCTGGGCAGCCACCCGCTGGCGCACAGCAACCAGCGGGGAGCGGACAGCGGCCTGTGGCTGCGGGAGCCAAGTCATGAAGCACCCGACTACTTCCATCCTGGCTGCTGTGGCGGTCGCGATGCTGGTGGCCTGCGGTGACAAACCGCAGGCGATGGGTGGAGCGGTCAGGCAGGATACGGCCGCTTTCAACGGCACGGGAAGCCCTTTTGTCGCGTCCGGCTGGAAGCCGGGTGACAAAACGAGTTGGGAGTCGCATCTGCGTGCCCGCATGCAGAGCAGCCAGAACGACTATTCCAAAGCAAATTAACTGGAGACCTCTATGTTTCGGTCTCTTATTGTTTCGCTTTCAATAGCAATCGGTTTGTCAGGTGCGTGTCTGGCACAAGGTAAAGCGCCGGTGCAACCAGAGTCTGCATTGCAAGACAGCGTACACAGCCAGAATATCTTCACGGTCAAGCCTGACGCGAGTTCTGAGCCCGGCTACGACAAGCAGTCCAATGCTGAGCGCGCCAAGGTCCAGCCCGGCAACAATGCGCCAATGTGGCGCCAGGTGGGCGCGGGTGTCACGGGCTTTAGCAGCCTGCCCAAAAGTGAAGCGCCCGAAGCGGGTAATTTGATTCAGCCTTTTGTGCAATACCCCGGCTCACGCGTGACCAATGCCGGTGAAGCCTGGCGGCAGGTGCGCAACAACTGGCTGATACCCTACGGTGGCTCGCTCCTGCTGATTGTGGTGCTGGCCATTGCAATTTTTTATTTCACCAAGGGCGCCATCAAAACGCACGGCACAGACACGGGTCGCAAGATCGAGCGTTTCACACCATTCGAGCGCTCCGCGCACTGGTCCAACGCAATTGCTTTTTCCATTCTGGCCATCTCGGGGGTGGTCATGGCTTTTGGGCAGTTTTTCATCCTCCCGGTGATCGGAAAATCCCTGTTCGGCTGGTTGACCTATGCGCTCAAAACCATGCACAACTTTGCCGGGCCGCTGTTTGCCGTGTCGCTGGTGATTGTGTTTTTCACCTTCCTGCGCGACAACTGGCTGCAAAAAGGCGATCTGAATTGGCTGCTCAAGGGTGGCGGCCTGATTTCCGGCGCTGAGCCACCTTCGAACCGGTTCAATGCCGGGGAGAAAGTGATTTTCTGGGGCGGTGTGTTCATGCTGGGGATCGTGGTGGTGTCGTCTGGCCTGGTGCTGGACAAACTGCTTCCTGGCCTGGTCTATGAGCGCTCGACCATGCAATTGGCCCACATGGTGCATGCGGTTGCCACGGTGCTGATGATGGCCATGTTCCTGGGTCATGTCTATTTGGGCACGATTGGCATGCAGGGTGCCTATAGCGCCATGAGAACCGGTTCAGTGGATGAGACCTGGGCAAAGGAGCATCATGAATACTGGTATGACGATGTCAAGGCAGGCAAGATTGCGGCACAGCGAAGCACGCCCGTTCCACCAGCAGCCCCGGCGCAAACAGTCCCGGTAGTGTGACCAGAGCGTGACCAGAGTGTGACCAGAACAAGCCAGTCGTTTTGGCAAAGGATTCCAACATGAAAAAACTTAATATTGCCCTGCTCCTGATCCTTGCATCGGGTGTCACACTGGCAAAACTTCCCGCTCTGGGTGAGGAGGCCAAAGCCAGGGCGGCTGAAGCGGCTGCCAAGACTGCCTGGAGTGGCAAGGCCGATGCCTACCTGCTGTGCAAGTGGCAGGACAAAGCGGCGGCCAGTTATTACCAGTCCGCCAAGGCGGCGGGCAAGGCTACCAAGCCCGCTGCTGCATTGCCGCCCTGCACGGAACCAGCCGCCTTTGCTTACACGCCGCCCGAAGCGGCCAAACCACTGGAAGCTGCCGGTGCGCATTCCGCAGCACCTACGGCGACCAGCCCGCCCAGTGGCAAGCAGCTTGATGCGGTGGTCAATCCCGATAAAAAATCCTGATGCGTTTCCCACTCCGAAAGGCCGACCCGTGAGGTGTCGGCCTTTTTGTTGTAGGCTTCAAATATGTCCCCGCCTTCTTTGCCCCACCTTACCCAAGCCAGAGCGCCGCTGACATTTGAGACCGTTGCCGTCAACGAATTCGGCGAATCCACCGCCATTTCGATTCCCGCAGAGCGCGCGCTCACGGTCTACGTTGACAGGCGCGAGCTGGTGACGCTGATGACTCTGGGTGCCAACCCCGAGTTGCTGGTGCTGGGCTTTTTGCGCAACCAGCGCTTGATCAGTTCAGTGCGGGACATTGAATCCATCACCGTCGATTGGGGTGTCAGTGCGGCTGCCGTCAAAACGCGCCAGGGCATTGCCGACATCGAAGCCAAAACGTCGAAGCGCGTAGTCACCACGGGCTGCGGCCAGGGCAGCGTATTTGGTGATTTGATGGGTGACATCGACAGCATCGTCCTGCCGCAGGCCAGCATCACGCAGTCGCAGCTTTACGGCATCGTCAGCGCCATCCGCTTGAAGGAGAGCACCTACAAATCGGCCGGCTCGGTGCACGCCTGCGC
>JANMVO010000290.1:0-4700 GCA_031392805.1 Rhodoferax sp.
GCCGCCTGCATCACCTTTGATGACGGCTATGCCGACAACCACCATGTGGCCATGCCCATCCTGCAGCGCCACGGCCTGACGGCCACTTTCTTCATCGCCACCGGTTTTCTGGATGGCGGCCGCATGTGGAACGACACCATCATCGAGACCATTCGTGGTAGCACAACGCCGTTGCTGGATTTTTCTTCACTGGGTTTGGGGCAATACCCCGTTACTACCATTGACCAAAAGAAGGCCACAATTGCCGCCCTCATTAATAAAATCAAGTACCGGCCAGTTGCGGAGCGAATCAGCATCACCGAACAACTGGCTCATCTGGCCCAGGTGGAGCTACCTCATGACCTGATGATGACCGCGCACGAGGTCAAAGCCATGCGTCACGCTGGCATGCAGATCGGTGCCCACACGGTTTCTCATCCCATCCTGGCCCGGCTCAGCGATGAGCAGGCCCGACAGGAAATAGGGGACAGTAAGATTTTTTTAGAGCAGCTGCTGGGTGAGCGCGTCGGCCTGTTCGCTTACCCCAACGGCAAGCCTGGTGAAGATTACATACCGCAAAATGTGGAAGTGGTGCGCAGCCTGGGCTTTGATGCGGCCGTCAGCACCCAGTGGGGCGCTTCCCGTAAAGACGATGACCTGCTCCAGATCCGGCGCTTTACGCCATGGGACAAAACCAAGTTACGGTTCGGGGCCCGCATGTTGGCCAACCTGCGCAGCGCTTGAGTTCTGGCATCGCGGGCTCGCTTTTTTTTCATTGCGGGCTTGACCCGCGATCCATGACACTGCGCGTTGCAGCCGTCCAAAAACTGAACCAGGTGCTTTACTTTCTTGACAGAAAATTCGCCAGTTCGGCCTTGCTTTTAACACCCAGCTTCTTGAAGCAGTGCGAAATATGGTTGCGAACCGTGGTCGGCGACAGCGCCAGCGCGACTGAGATCGCAGAATAGGTTTCGCCATTGGCGTAGCGCGCCACAATCTCGCCTTCGCGCGCGGACAATCGGTCCAGCGGGCCTCTTGCCTTGACTTCCAGAAAGCGCAAGTTGTCGCTTTGCTTGACGTCGATGGTGAGCGCCTTGGCGGTAAAGCCCCGCCCGGCCGCCACACAGTGCGCCAGCGCGTCGGGCAGCCGATTGCCGCTCCAGTCTGGCCAATGGCCGCGCAGGGCAGCCGCAAAAGCGGGCGACAGCTCGCGGATAAAACCCTGGTCATCGGCCAGCGCCCAGGTCTTGGGCTGCGTACCCTTTAATTTAAGAAAATGACGCAGGCGCACCGCGCGAAACGCCTGCACCAGATGTGGCATCAGCAGCTCTTTGGCTTGACGGTCTGCCTCGCTGAAGGGTTGGTGTGCGTTGTGCCGCCAAAGGGTCAAAAAATCCGACAGTGACGAATTGGGGTCGATCAACAGCGTGCCCAGTGACCACTCGATGTGGAATTTTTTGCCGACTTTGCGGTACATCTCGGTGCGCACATAACGCGCGCGCGGGGCGAGGTCAGACAGGTTGGTGCACACGCCAGGTTTGGCCATCAATGCGGCCCGGAAAAAGTCGCCTTCCATGTGCGGCGGGTAGTCCTGCAGAATCGATGCGTCGCAATTGAAAAGCCGCAACCAGTGGATTTTGCTGGGGGTCAGCGCCGCATTGCCCCACCACGCCGAGTCGAACGCAATCACGCTGCGCACCTGCTCCAGCGCCCAGTCCTGAAAATTGTGCAACTGCAAATCCCGACCCTCCCGGTACAAAGACAGCACCACCTGATTTAGCGCGTGCGAGGTCAGGTCGTTGGCAGGCACGATGGGTGTCCTGTCAACGCAGTCCGCCTCGGGAGTGAAATCAGCAAGCACGGGCACTAGCACCAAGGTTCACACCAAAGTTCGCACCAAAGTCAATGGCTGTCCGTTCGAAACGGGGATCTGAAGTGGGGTTCATTTGATTCACAGGGAGCAACATTCAGCGATGATGCTACGGTCCACACTGCCTGCGGACCATCCGCCACTTGGCCGATCCTCCGTTTGGCCGATGCCGCCCTCTTGCGCCCGAATGTGCGCCCACATAGGTTGACGCCAGTGAAGACTTCGTGCCACGATGCTGGCATGTTCAAGCAATTTACCGTGCCCAACGCCAGGCTGGCAACGCGCGAGGAGATCACCAGCGCACTCAAAGTGCATATGTCGGCTGCCATGATGGGCCATGCCCTGTTTGTTGCCGGCTGCTATTTCACCTATCGCATGTTCGCGGGCCTGGTGCCGCCGTCAAAAATGGTGCCTTGGGCCATTGGCACAAGCATTTTTCTCGTCCTGTGGCTGCTTCTGGAAATAGCGGTTCTCTTTCGCCGTCCTAGCACCCATGAACTGATTCGTGTCTGGGCGCCTACCGCACAGTGGGTCCTACTCGGTTCGGACGCCGTGGTGGTCGCCAGCATCTGGCTTTTTCTTCCCTATGCCGATCAGGCCATGGGTTTGATGATGATGGTTTTTTATGCCAGCCACATCCCTACCCAGGTTCTCTGCAGCCCTGAAAACACCGAAATCAACCGCGTGGGAATCGTCGCCGTGCTGGGTTCGGCGATTGTCTGCCTGTTGCTCAAAGGCGGTGAAGTTGAGCTGATGGTTGCCGCCTTTCTTACGGTTTTTTCAATGGTGCTTTACTTTGTCAGCAACGTGATCCGCCAGTCAACGCGCGACGCGGCGGCTGAACGCTACGCCAGCGAAGCCGCAGAGCAAAAGCTGCAATTGGCCCTGATTGCGGTCGTGAATGAGCGCGATGCGAAAACCCGGTTTATCGCTGCCGCCTCGCATGATCTGGGGCAACCCCTGCAAGCGGCCAACCTGTTTTTTGACCAGGCCATGCGCGCGCGCGACGAGGGCGCCAGGGCGCTGGCGGCACAAGGCGTGCAGCGGGCTTTTGCGTCGGCCGAACAGTTGCTCTCGCACATGCTCAACCATTTGCGCCTGGAGGCCGACGCGGTGCAGCCGCTGCTGTCGCACATCGAAACCGGCTCCTGCCTGCGCCGCCTTAAAACGCAGTACCAACCCGTGGCCCACACTGAAGGCTTGGCGCTTCGCGTCGCCAGGGAAAGGGGCCGGGACACGCGCCAGCTCTGGCTTGACCCGGCGTTGCTGGACCGCGCGCTTGGCAACCTGGTCCACAACGCCATAGTGCACAGCGGCGCCAGCAAATTGCTCATGTTTTGCCGCAGCGCGGGCGCGCAACGGCTGCGCATCTACGTGGTGGACAACGGTGTTGGCATTGGCAGCATTGACGCCAAGCATATTTTTCAGGATTTCTACCGTGGCTCGGACTCACGCGAGCGCGTCAAGACCGGGTTTGGGCTGGGCCTGTCGTCGGTGCGCCGGATTGCGGAATTGATGGGGGGGGGTGCCGGACTGGACCCGCGCTGGATCCACGGTTCGGCGTTTTACATGGAGTTCGGCATGGAAATCTCCCGCAGCAATCCGGGCCGTGCCGAACGTGGCTGATGCCAGCCTTTCCCCCCGAACTTCAATGAGCGAAAAAAATGCAAACCTGCCTGATTTGTGACGACCACGCCCTGGTCCGTGAGGCCTTGGTCGGGTCCGTCAAAATGAACTGGCCCGCCGCCGTGGTGTCCGAGGCCAGTGATTTCCCGCAGGCCTGGGTGCTGGCCCGCAGCCAGCCCGGTTTTTGCATTGCCGACCTGATCATGCCCGGCGCGGCGCCCCTGGATGGCATTAAAGGCATCATGCAGGCGGCACCCCATACGCCGATTCTGGTGGTGACCGGCACCGAAGATGACGCACTGCTGCTGGCGCTGCTCAAGCTGGGCGTGGCCGGTTTTGCGCCCAAGAGCGCCAGCGGCGCCATCGTTGAAGCGGCGATTCGATTGATCCTGGCTGGCGGGCGGTACTTGCCCCCCAGACTGGCGGACATTGCGGCTGCCAGGGTTGGCGCTGCGCTGGATCGGGGCCAGGCGACCCTGGCAAGCCCCAACTTGGGGGCCGCCTCAAACGGTCCATTCAATGAAGCCATTCTTGAACAGTTGACCCGGCGCCAGATCGACGTGCTGAAACTGGTCGCACAGGGGCTGTCAAACAAAGAGATTGCGCGCACGCTCGGCTTGGCACCCTCGACCGTCAAGACCCATCTTGAAAATCTTCTACAGACCTTGGGCGTGGCCAACCGCACCGAAGCGGCCAGCCAGGCACGCGGATTGAAGATTTTGTAGTATTTAGCTATAAAATAGGCCTCTAGCCCTCGTTCTATATGCATAGTTAGCTATATAAAATATAGTAACCAGAAATTGAACCGCTGAAGGCCTTCCGCAGGCCTGCGCAGGCCCGCCGGGCTCACCCGCCAGCCGGGTCCGCCCGCCGTTTGCTCGCGAGCAAATTCGCCAGTTCCGCCTTGTTCTTCACGTCCAGCTTTTTGAAGCAATTTGAAATATGGTTGCGCACCGTGGTGGGCGACAGCGCCAGCGCGACCGCAATTGCAGAATAGGTTTCGCCATGGGCGTAGCGGGTCACAATCTCGCCCTCGCGCGCGGTCAACCGGTCCAGTGGGCCTCTGGCCTTGACCTCCAGAAAGCGCAAGTTCTCGCTTTGCCTGACATCGACCGTGAGCGCCCTGGCTTTAAAGGCCCGCCCCGCCACCACACAGCGCGCCAGCGCGTCGGGCAGCAGACTGCCGTGCCAGGCCGGCCAATGGCTTTGCAACGCTTGCGCAAAC
>JANMVO010000305.1:0-2249 GCA_031392805.1 Rhodoferax sp.
GAGGCGTTCAGGCCGTGCAGTTCTTTGCCGTCCCACAAAATGCAAAAGGCATCGCTGCCCAGCCCGTTGCTGACCGGCTCGCAAACTGTCATGACGGCAGCGGCGGCCACCGCAGCGTCCACCGCATTGCCACCCTTGTACAGCATGCTCAAACCGGCCTGGGCTGCCAGCGGGTGCGAGGTGGACACCACGTTGCGTGCGAACAGGGGAATACGGGTCGATTGGTAGGGGTTATTGAAGTTGAAATTCATGGCGGAAGAATTGTGATGCGCAACGGAACATGGGCTCATTTTGTCAGGCTTTGGGACCGCTGGCATGCGGTCCCGGCCAGTGAACGCACGCTGGCGAGCCTGGATAAAAAAAACGGCACCCTCGGGTGCCGTTTTGCAAGCGAAGACAGCAGCTTATCTACTCTTCGACGAATGCTTCTTCGCGCTTGTGCTTGACTGCTGGCAGCAGCACGATGATCAACATCAACACGGCCGCCGCCAACAAGCCGGCTGACAGGCCACGGGTCACAAACACGCTCCAGTCCCCGCGGGAAAGCAACAACGCACGGCGCAGGTTTTCTTCCATCATCGGGCCCAGGATAAAGCCCAGCAACAGGGGTGCAGGTTCCATGCCGAGCTTGTTGAACATGTAGCCAATGAAGCCAAATGCGGCCACCAGCCAGATATCAAACGTGCTGTTGTTGGTGCTGTACACGCCAATCGCACAGAACAAAACGATGGCCGGGAACAGCCAGCGGTAGGGCACGGTGAGCAGCTTGATCCACATGCCGATCAGCGGCAGGTTCAAGACAATCAGCATCAGGTTGCCAATCCACATGGAAGCAATCAGGCCCCAGAAAAGCTGCGGATTGCTGGTCATCACCTGGGGGCCAGGCTGGATGTTGTGGATGGTCATGGCACCCACCATCAAAGCCATCACCGCATTGGGCGGAATGCCCAGTGTGAGCAATGGAATGAATGAAGTTTGCGCGCCGGCGTTGTTGGCTGACTCAGGCCCCGCCACGCCACGGATGTTGCCTTGACCGAAAGGCACTTCGCCAGGTTTGGCTTTCAATTTTTTCTCAAGCGCATAGGAAGCAAACGATGCCAGCAAGGCGCCGCCGCCCGGCAAAATACCCAGGGCTGAGCCCAAAAAGGTGCCGCGCAAGACCGCCGGCGTCATGTCCTTGAAATCCTGCTTGGTGGGCCAAAGGCCTTGCACCTTGGCGGTAAAAACTTCGCGATCATCCTCAGGTTGCGCCAGATTGCTGATGATTTCACCGTAGCCGAAAACGCCCATGGCCACCGCCACGAAACCGATGCCGTCGGTCAGCTCAGGAATATCAAAGCTGTAGCGCGCGACACCTGAATTCACGTCGGTGCCGACCAGGCCCATTAACAGGCCCAGAACGATCATGGCAATGGCTTTTAGCAACGATCCCGACGCAAGCACCACGGCACCAATCAGGCCCAGAATCATCAGCGAAAAGTACTCGGCCGGACCGAACTTGAAGGCCAGTTCGGTCAAGGGGGGCGCAAAGGCAGCCAAGATCAGGGTGCCCACGCAACCGGCAAAAAATGAGCCCAAGCCTGCTGCCGCCAGCGCCGGCCCAGCTCGCCCCTTTCGGGCCATCTGGTAGCCATCAATACAAGTGACTACCGAGGACGATTCTCCCGGCAAATTGACCAAAATCGCCGTGGTGGAGCCACCGTACTGCGCCCCGTAGTAAATGCCGGCCAGCATGATCAGCGCCGACACCGGTGGCAGCGCGTAGGTGGCGGGCAGCAGCATGGCGATGGTCGCCACCGGGCCAATGCCGGGCAGCACGCCGATCAAGGTGCCCAACAGACAGCCGATCAGGGCGTACAACAGATTGATGGGCGTGAAGGCGACGCCAAAACCCAGCGCAAGATTTGAAAGCAATTCCATGATTTACTCCGTTAGCTCGAAATGGTTAGCCCGAAATGAACGTTGGCCAGACCTGAATCTGCAGCTTGAGCATCAGGATAAAAACCAGGTAGCTGCCAATGGCGAGAATGGCCGAGAGAATCAACACTTCCTTGAGCTTGAACTCGCTGCCAGCCTTGGCACCAATCAAGGTCAGCGCAAATATGGCGATGATCAGCCCCATGGCCGGCAGCTTGATGCTGGGCAAGCCACCCAACAAAATGCCAAAAGCCAGGTTGGCACCAACGATGTATCCGACCGGGCGCCAGACCCATTTGCCAATCTTGTCACCGTCAGGCTTGCCGACGAGC
>JANMVO010000309.1:0-2319 GCA_031392805.1 Rhodoferax sp.
GGCAGTGGACGCCAGCGGGCGCTTTTTCGGCGGGCTGATCCTGCCCGGCCACGGCATCATGTTGCGTGCGCTGGAATCGGGCACGGCGGGCCTGCATGTGCCCACCGGCGAGGTGCGCGAATTCCCCACCAACACCAGCGATGCGCTGACCAGCGGCGGCACCTACGCCATTGCCGGTGCGGTGGAGCGCATGGTGCAACACGTGCGCCAGCACTGCGGGGCCGAGCCCAAATGCATCATGACCGGTGGCGCCGGCTGGAAGATGGCCCCCAGCATGAGCGTGCCGTTTGAGCTGGTGGACAGTTTGATTTTTGACGGCCTGCTGGAGATTGCAAGCGCGCGTGCTCGGTTGAGGCAGAATTGACATTTAATATTATTTAAATAGCAAACTATCTATACAGGACGTTGGATAAAGTCTGTTTTTACTCTCAAACAGCCCATCCACTGCCTGAAACATCGACTGGCGGGCGTTATTGGGGAATACCAAAAACGTCACCAATGCGGCGGTTTGCTGGCGGGCTTCTTTTTGGTAGCCACGTTTTGCGGCAGCTGCGCGCGCATCAATTCGTCGTCCAAAATATGATGCCGCACCCAGTGCGCCAGCGGGGTGAGCCTTTTGTTGGGGACTTTGCCATCCCCATGGGCTTGCGCGCGCAGGGGCATGACCAGACCGATGGTTGCGCAAGGCGCATCCTCGCGTATAGGGCGCAGCGCAGGTTCCAGGTCGCTGTCATTAGAGCAAATCACCACTTGGTCGCACACGCCACGGGCTACGTCGCGGTAGGCCTGCAAAGCGATGTTCACATCGGTCTGCTTTTCTTCAATCATCCAGACCCTTGCAACATCGCTCTTGCTGGGTGTTGCACCCTCGTCATACGCTGGTAACGCCGTGGGCTGGAAGATGTGAAAGCCTTTGATGATCTCGATCAGATCAGGGTGACTTGCCAACAATGCGCGGTGGTATTGCGTTTGCGCATGCTCTGAAGCCTGGCCATGCCGCGCATACGAAGCCCTGACTGGAGCTGTGAAGAATTTGACTCTGAGCACCTGGGCGGTCGAGTCTTGCTTCAGCACTATCTGATCACGGAACAGGGCGACCAGATCGAGCCATTTATACGGCGAGCCCTTCAGGCGCGAGTAGTACAGGTTGTAGCCATCTATGTAGATGTGGGTTTTGGCCAAGATGTTGATCCCTAAAGTGAAAAGGCCACCTGATGGCAGCCTTTTCGCCCTAAGCCTGAGCCAACTGAATGACACCGCGAAGGGATTGTATGGCCCTGATTATAAGCAAAACTAAGGCGTTGTGCATTAGTGCAAGCCCCTTTTGCGAGGGACCGTGTGATCACGATGCTAGACGAACCGGTGCCCAATGGGTGCTACTTCTCCGTCCACTGGTGTCAGGGCCAGGCATTCTGCTGAAATCACACCAAAACTTGAAAACGCTACGAGTTTAGAAGCAAACTATCTATACAGTACGCGGTCTAAAGTCAATTTAGACTCCCAACCAGCCCCTCCACAGCCTGAAACATCGACTGGCGGGCCTGGCTGATGATCTGGCCCTTCCACACGTCGGTGTCGGTGTAGAAGGCCGCCAGCATGGTTTGCTTGATCTGCTGGGCCAGGGCGGGCGGTGCGTCAGGGTGGGCGTCAAGCCAATGCTCGCCGCGCAGGGCATTTGTCACCTCAGTCCACGGCACGGTGCCGTATTCCATGGCGATGCCGGTGTACTGCGCCTGAGGGCATTCCTGGTAGGCTGCCATCCAGATCAGGCCGGTGAGCAGGGCCGAGCTGGAACTGCCGTCGTAGATTGACGTGACGGGCGTGGCAGCCTTGCCGTCACTTCCAATGTCACCGCCCCACCATTTGCGCGCGCGGGCCAGCGCGGCTGCATCGTCCTTGCCGGCGAAGATGCGCTCACCCAGGCCGCTGGGCCCCAGGCCGGTGTGCAAATCGATCCAGGCAATGTGTTGGGCGCGCGTGCCGTGCTGTTGCAATACTTTGCGCAAGGTCTGGTTGCTCCAGGCCGGCGCGGTGCCGCCAAAGAACAGGCCTTGGGGAAATTCATACTGCCCGCCCGACATGGCGGCCTGCGTGGCAGCCATGCCGCGTGTCTGGATAAATTGGGCCACGGCAGCTTCATTTGTCGCGTCGGGTGGCCATTGCTCTGGCAACAGCAAGGGGCTCAAATCCCGATAGGCCTGATTCACCGGCAGCGGTTTGGAGAAATCCTGAAAGTTGCGGTTCAGGTCGACGTTCTCATGCGTGGTGCGGCGAATATGCGAGAAGCCATACGGGTTGAGCGCATGCACGTAGAGAACC
>JANMVO010000319.1:0-4355 GCA_031392805.1 Rhodoferax sp.
GAGCGCTTGCGCCGTGTCTGGTGTGAGGGCACGCTTGCCCAAAATAACCTCGCTGATCAGCCGTACCGACTTGCCGGTGATGTCAGCCAAATCATTTTGCGTCCAGCCACGGGCGTCAATCTCTTCCTTGATAAATTCGCCTGGCGGGAATACTTCCGCCATTTGTCGTTGAGTCATTTGTAACCCCTTGGTTGTTGTTCGATTCATCAGTGGTAATCCACAATCTCCACGATGACGACTGTCTTGTTGGGACTCTTGCCCTTGAATTCAAGAATCAGCCGCCATTGATCGTTCAGACGCATCGAAAACTGATGGCTGCGCTTGCCTTTCAGCTTCCCAAAATGCAATGCCTTCAATGCATAAAAATCGCGCTCATCGGGTGCGCTACGGATCATCTGCATCCGCTTGCGGAATGCAGAAACAGCCGCTGCCGCAAACCCACCGGTAAAGCGTGGGTCGATCTCCAGTTGATCAAGGCTATCGTCGGAAAATTCGACCTCCATGCGCGCGCCCTTTTTGATTTTTTGATTTTGTCAATTGTACATGTGGTGTACAACCGTGCAAATTGCATTTATAGAACTTTTGGAGGCATCGAGCGCGCAGCGATGCCCTCCAAACGGCCCTTAGCCAGCCCCAACTTTGCCTCCATCCCCGCCAGCGCCTGATTGGTGTGAGCATCGTGCGCTGCCTGCAAGCGCTCAAACGTCCGCCAGTGCATCCCCTTGGGTTTACCGCCGGGCATGTTCAATATGCCAGCGTCCCAGCCCAGCCGCTTGCGGATTCTGTCCGCCCGACTACCTGCGCGGTCGTGGGCTTGTTCGCGCTGGGTTTGGTAGGCCAGTTTGTGGCAATGCCTGCACGCATACACCTTGCCCCCATACAGCACCGCCACACGCCGCCCACAACCGACAGCAGGGTCAAGCCATCAGGCGCGCTGCCCGCCATAGTTGCAAGCCGACCAGGTCAGGCGCACCGGGTAACTCATATCCTGCCACTCATCGCCGTGATTCCGGGTGCGATAGTCCAGGATCACGCGGTCGGTTTCGGTGCGGATATTGATGGATGCCACTTCATTGCCCCCGCGCGTCCACTGCCAATTGAATGAACAACCCGGCTTCAATCGCCCTGCACGCTGAATCTTGCGAACGTCCAAGACGTGCGCCACGGACAAACATCGATTTCAGGTCATTAAGGTCATTTTTCGAGCAATTGTTCGAGTCATGCAGGCCTATAGCCCTTGTGTAATATGCATAGTAAGCTTCTATGTTAATAGCATTTTGCTTGCTTGCGGACCACAGCGTGGACACGCACACACAGACCAGACAAGCCGCACCGAGCCACTTGAGCACAGCGAATTCACCGCTTGACGCCGCAATCAGCGCACTCACGCCGATGGCCGCTGCGGCAATGTGCACAAAGCCGCCCGCCGTGCTGCCCTGCACCGCCGCCACTCGCACGCGCGCCGCCGCGCAGACCTTTCGCCACGATGTCCAGCACGTCCGGGCCGGGCGTGAGGTTCAGCAGCAGGCCTGCTGCCATAAAGAAATGGAGGTTGTCTGTGTCCGTGGGAAATTACCGGTCAGCATTTGAAGAAGTCTTGAATGGCCTGCACCGCCTGGTCAATGCCTGCCTCATTCACGTCCAGGTGGGTCACAAATCGCAACCGGTACAGGCCGGTGACCAGAACCCCACGCGACTTGAGGTAGGGGATCAGCTCAGCCGCCCTGGACTTGGCCGGGCCCACCACATCAACAAAAACAATGTTGGTTTGGGGCGGCTCCACGTTTAAACCTGAAATACCCGCCAGCCCGTCAGCCAAGCGCCGGGCCAACCGGTGATCATCAGTCAGGCGCGCGACGTTATGCTCCAGCGCAAACAGCGCCGCCGCTGCCAGCATGCCTGCCTGACGCATGCCGCCACCAGCCATTTTGCGGATACGGTGCGCGCGGGCGATGAAGTCCCGGCTGCCGCACAGGGCCGAGCCCACCGGCGCGCCAAGGCCTTTGCTGAAGCAGACTGAGACGCTGTCAAAGCACTGGGCGATGGCTTTGGCCTCGATGTAAGCGTCTGTTTTGGCGTCCGTTATAGCCTGTGTTTCACCGCCAGCTCCGGCGCCCGCGCGACGCAGGCCCGCCTGCGCCACCGCCGCATTGAACAGCCGTGCCCCGTCAAGATGGCGGGCCAAACCTTTCGCTGTTGCTAGTTGCGTGGCCTGCTGCACATAGTCAAACGGCAGCAGCTTGCCGCCCAGCGTGTTCTCCAGCGCCAGCAACCGGGTGCGGGCAAAGTGGGCGTCGTCGGGCTTGATGGCAGCTTCAATGTCTTCCAGTGCCAGCGTGCCGTCTGGCTGATGGTTCAAGGGTTGTGGCTGCACGCTGCCAAACACCGCCGCGCCCCCGCCTTCCCAGCGGTACGCATGCGCCATCTGGCCGACCAGGTATTCATCGCCGCGCTGGCAATGGCTCAAAATCGCGCACAGGTTGCTCTGCGTGCCGGTGGGCACAAACAGCGCCGCTTCAAAGCCCAGCAGCGCCGCAATTTTTTCCTGCAAGGCGTTGACGCTGGGGTCGTCGCCAAACACGTCATCACCCAGCGGGGCCGCCAGCATGGCCGCACGCATGGCCTGGCCGGGTTGGGTGACGGTATCGCTGCGCAGATCAATAATCATGATAAATTAGGCCCTTAGCCCTCGTCCCATATAGATAGGTTGCTATTAAATACGTAACAATCAAGCGCTAATCAAGCGTTCAGCAAATACGCATCAAATTTCAGTGTATCGGTCATAACGGCGCTCCCACTGCGCTTTCATCGCGCCACCACAATGCGGCAACTGACTGCAACTGCGTTGTCACCGCACACAGGCGCAGGCCCAGGCCTGGCGAAAAGGGCGTTTGGAAGGCGCTTGGGGTCAGATCTCAGACCTGACTCACGTAAAACGTCAGCGCACAACAGAATTTTCCAGCACGCCTTCTCAATCACCCACAATTTCATGAAGCCCATCAATCGCCTGCGCGAGCTGCTCGGGCGTTGCCTTGCCCAGCTTGCGCCCAAGGCGCTGTGTGGACAAAACGCGAACCTGGCTGATCTTTAACCATGCGTCTTTGCCCCCCAGCTTGCCCAGCGGCAAGGTCAACGGAAAGCCCGCCCGCTGCGACTGCGACGTAATGGCCATGGCCAGCACCGTGCCAGAGCGCTCGTTAAAAACGTCGTGGCTGATAACCAGCACAGGGCGGGTGCCTTGTTGTTCGTTGCCACGCGTTGGGTCAAGCTCAGCCCAGCGTATCTCGCCCCTTAAAACGCTGGCCATGTCGCTGCATCTGTCGCCAAGCCCATCTCCGCCATGGCCTGCTCTTCAGAAACGTCAAGCAACGCGCATTGCTCTGACAACCGTGTGCGCTCCAAGCGATGTAGCTGTGCTTCAACGGCTTGTTCAATGGCCTCGCTGCGGCTGGCGAAGTGCTCGCTTTGCACCCAGGCATCCAGCCTGTTCAACACAAGCGGGCTGACGGTGATGGCTATTTTGGCTTTGTTCATGGTATGACATTTTATCATACCGGGTAAAATTTTTTGCGCTGGCTCGCTTCATCAAAATGCTTGATTGCGAGACCTGACCCTGGCTTCGCTGCCCACTCCCTGTGGGCCGCGCTCATCGCCCGCATCCTGAGAACTTGCGGGACAGACCGCAGTTACGCGCAGCGAACCAGCTCTGTCTTCAACTGATGGAGGGTTGGGGGCGGGCCTGAGCGCGTTTATCGGCCAAAGCCTTTTTGAGGCTGGCGGGGCTGCCAATCCAGGGGTTCGGGCGATCAATACCCAGGTTGAGGCCACGTTCGGACCTACCCAATGCGTGCCATACTTGGGCTCATGCGGTTGAATTTCCTGTCCGTATTTCGTCCCAGCCGCACGCGGTCGATCTATATTGCGAGATGGTGCGCCGGCAACTGAGGCTGGCCCGCGAAGCGGGACGCGTCAGCGAAGAGGCGCTTCAATGGATGCAGGGTGTGATGAATAGTTCGCACTCAATTTGAACCAATGCATCCGGCGTGGCCAGAACAAGGCGCCCGCGTTCGAGCGTCAAGATTTTAACCAAGGAGATAGAACCAATGAAAAGCTCGAAGACGTTGAGAAGAATTGCGATGATCGCGTCGCTGGCCGTGGCTTCCACGGCTGTTGCGGCCCAGGAGTTCCCCGAGAAGCCGGTCCAGATCATCGTGCCGTTCCCCGCCGGGATGGCCAGCGATATCGTTGCGCGTGTGGTTGCCAATGGCCTGGGTTCGATCTGGAAGAAGGGCGCGTATGTGGACAATCGTGGGGGGGGCGCCAGCATTCCGGGAATGATGGCGGGCAAGAATGCG
>JANMVO010000326.1:0-16074 GCA_031392805.1 Rhodoferax sp.
GCCCAGGCGACCAGCAGCACCAGCCCTACAGCCGTCAGGAGCCACAAAAATCGAGCGGTGGACCAGGTAAATAAATCCCGCAATTGCGCACGCCGGGTAAACAGGATCCCGGCTCGCTGGCATTGATGACAAATATATTCCGCATATCGGTTTTTATGACAATCCTGGCGTGCAACCCTGATGCCACAGGCGGAACAAACCCGTGTCGAATCCGCTGGGTCCAAAGATTCAGCGGGATCTGGATTGCTTTGCTGGAAGGTAGCCATAGGTTGCGTGCAGTGGTGTTGAGGTGCTGGTTCTCCATGCGCATCAGTGTCAATATCAATGTCAATCAGGGAAATATAGTGAACCAAGCGGCATGCCTGAGCAATCCGCAGGAAAATTCAATTGTTGCTGAAACGTGATGTTACCCTCGGCGCGGTTTGCCAACACGGCGGATTTGTAAGCGAAAATACAGGGCTCTGCGCGACCTGTGCCAGGTCAAAGGGCCACCTGGATCGGTCTACTGTGGCCTTGCGGCTTCGACTGCACCCGGTGTCATCATTCAATCACGCAGGCCCAAACACGAAAAATTAGGCTATCAACTCTATAGCTTCGTTTGGAACCAAGTCTTTGGCACTCTCTCTAACAGAGTGCTAATATGGCCATATTGATACAAGGAGTTCTAGTATGACCTATCAAACTACAGTCCCAGGCGCTGCACTTGCAGTGGCAAACCCATGGGCGATGGTGCCTGCGTTGGGTAATCTGGATGCTTATATTTCAACTGCCAACCGCCTGCCAATGCTCACGCTGGAGCAGGAACAGGAGTTTGCGCGCAAGTTCAGACAAGACAACGACCTGGAGGCTGCGGGGAAGTTAGTGCTTTCTCACTTGCGCTTGGTGGTGTCGATTTCGCGACAGTATTTGGGCTACGGGCTGCCGCACGGCGACCTGATTCAGGAAGGCAATATCGGCTTGATGAAGGCTGTGAAGCGGTTCGACCCCGACCAGGGCGTGCGTCTGGTGAGCTACGCCATGCACTGGATCAAGGCCGAGATGCATGAATACATTCTGAAAAACTGGCGCATGGTCAAGGTGGCGACCACCAAGGCCCAGCGCAAGCTGTTTTTCAACCTGCGTTCGATGAAACAACGCTACAAATCTGAAGACGCAGCCGCCGACGCTGGCACGCACCGCGAGCGCCTGAGCGAACACCAGATTGATTCGATGTCGGCTGCGTTGAAGGTCAAGCGCGAGGAAGTGATTGAGATGGAAACCCGTTTGTCAGGTGGCGATGTGCTGCTGGACCCGAGCCCGTCTGACGACGGCGAAGAAGCTTACGGCCCGATTGCCTACCTCACGGACACCTCCCAGGAGCCCACCGCGCTGATCGAGTCGCACCAGCGTGACGTGCTGGCCAGTGACGGCATTGCCACCGCGCTACAGGCGCTGGACCAGCGCAGCCGACGCATTGTGGAAGAGCGCTGGCTCAAGGTCAATGACGACAACTCGGGCGGCATGACGCTGCACGAACTGGCTGCAGAATACGGCGTGAGCGCCGAGCGCATTCGCCAAATTGAAGTGGCCGCCATGAAGAAGATGAAGAAAACTCTGGCTGAATACGCCTGATTGCGGACAGCCCGCGCGGCGTGGGCAACAATGGCGAGGATTTGATTTACAGGATTCAACATGCCCCGCAAAATGCGCCGCCGTACTGCATTTTTAATAGCTATAGCTTCTTTATCCACTTGGGCCATCGCCCAGAAGAGCACAACAAAACCGCTGCCAGACGTGTCTTGGCCCACCAAAACGGTGAAGCTGCTGGTCGGCTTTCCTGCGGGCTCATCGCCTGACCTGGTGGCACGGGCCATGTCCGAGCCATTGTCCAAAGCACTCGGCCAGCCGGTCATTGTTGAAAACCACCCCGGTGCGGGTGGCAATATCGCTGCGGACCTGGTGGCCAAGTCGTCCGACAACCACACGATTGGCGTGATGATCAACGGCAACATGACGATTGCCAAGCTGCTCAATCCCAAGACCCCGTTTGACCCCGCCAAAGACCTGGCACCCATCAGCCTCATCGGCACCGCGCCGCTGGTGCTGGCGGCGCCTGCCTCGGCGCCGGGCAGCAATGCACAGGAGTTTTTGGTGGCGGCTCGCCATGCCGGCAACAGGTGGAACTACGGCACGCCGGGCAACGGCACGGTGAGTCACATTGGCATGGAATATTTGAAAACCCGCACCCAGATGGATGCGGTTCACATCCCCTACCCAGGCAACCCGCAGGTCATCATCGCCATGCTGGGCGGGCAAATCAACCTGTCGCTGCTGCCGCCGGGCTTGGCGATGGCGCAAATTAAGGCGGGCAAGCTCAAGGCGATTGGCGTCACATCCACCAGCCGCAGCCCGCTGGCGCCTGAACTGCCCAGCCTGAGCGAGGCCGGCGTGCCGGGTTTTCAGCTTGAGATCTGGACTGCTGCGGCGGGGCCTGCCTCCATGCCCAAACCCATCGTTGCAAAACTCTCCGGCCTGTTCAGCAACATTGCGCGCAGCCCCGAGATGCGCCAGAAGCTGTTTGCCCAAGGCTGGCAGGTTGCGGGCACGTCGTCAGAGGGGCTGGCCAACCGCATCAAGAGCGACACCCATCTGCTGGGCGGCGTGATTGCGATGCGGGGCATCAAGGCGGAATAGTCGTACCTGCTCATCACGAGGCCGCACAGCGTGAAGGTGCGTCGCTGCGTTCACTGGGCAATGGCGTCTGGTGTGCCTGGCGTGGAATGTAAAACGCATTGCCGTATTGCGTCTCAAAGTTGGATAAACACGGCCAGCGACGCAATCACGGACTGAGGGATATTCTGCAGATAGACCGCCAGTCGATCGCCATGGGAAAAACCACCTTCCTCAAGCGCGCGAGCCAAAGCATCGCTGGCGTCATTCGGGTCGGCCACAATTAAGTCTTGAGTTGTGCTTCCTTAGCTGAATCCGTAGGGTTTAAAGGCACCGAACACGTAATGTTCAAAATGCGCCATGCCACGCGCGCCATCAGGCCCGGTTAGAAAACTCGGAAATTCCGTCTGGCCGAACCGCTTGGCGACCGGTACGTGCGCCGGTCCGGTGGCGATCAGGTGTTTTTCCGATGCATAACGATCCGATTCGATGATTGGACCGATGCCCCGGAAAACACCAGGCCGGTCGCCGTTACACCAGCCCCCCAAATAGCCGCCGCCTTGCACGTCCGCAGAGGTACCCGCCGACTTCAGCTCGTACTGATGAATCGTGCCTGCATCATCGCGCAAGCTGAATCGTCCCCCGATCACGTTTTTTGTTCCAGGTGAATACTCAAGATCATGCCTGACCGCCACCAGCTTGACCCGGCGGCCATCGTCGAAATCAAGTGCGCCCTCGAAATCCAAAGTGGCGCCGTCTTCAGACTCGTGCGTGTGAAAAAAGCCGCTATGGCCTTCCACTTCAAACGGCACCCAGATCCGAAAGCGTCGCATGTCGGCCCCATCAGCCTCGCCAGGAGCGCCGCCGCTCGGTGTTCGTGGCCCCATGCTGGCGCGAATGCCCCAGGAGTGGTCCCGCATCGCGTGCCATGCGGCTACCGGTGTCGTCTGGCCGTCACACACAATGCTGCCATAGGTTCGGCAAATCTGCGTGTAGCGCACGATGTCGTTGATCAGGCGCCCATAGCGCCAGTGCCGGTACGGCGTCTCCATGAACGGCCGCGCTATGCTTTTGAATTCGAGGTCGAACGACAGGTCGCTCGGGGAGTCTTTCAGCACCAGGTGGACCGACTCCATAGGTTTTGTAAACCGCACGCTCAGCGGGCCGATGTCAAGGTCCGAGTGCCGGGGGCGCAACGCGCGCGAGAATCTGCACGAGCGCTGTTCCCCATGACGCGCCAGGTTGACAAATCCGTCCATCACGTTGGTGTTGGGGTGCAGCCGCAGGCCCACGGCTATGTACCAATCTTCTGCGTAGGTCGAAAAATAATAACCGTCGTTGAAGTGGACATCCGAAGTCGCCAGCACATTGAAAGGTGTCGGGGTTTGATGAAACGGTAAATCGTCTATGTCGCTGAGTTCCATAACGCATGTTCTCCAGAAATATTGAAAGGATCGGGCTTGAGAAAATCTAGACGTGTTTTTTCGGTAAGCGGTGCGGCAGCTCGCCCAGAATGCCCTTGGGCATGGAGATGATGAACAGGATCAGCAGGGCGCGATGGAACAACGGGTCGATGCCATGCAACTGGCTGCCAATGGCGATGCGCAGCGTCTCGGAGAGGACTATATACGACCAAAGCAGCGCAATGATCATCAAGTGCAAGGAGTAGGTGCCGAGCCCCAGCAAGGGTGCGGCGACCAGCGCGAGCAAAATGATCCATCCGATATTTTTCATCTTGGTGGAGGCCCGCGATGCTTGCTTTGATGCATTAGTGCCGGGCTTAGTGGCGCCGTGAAAAAAGACCTTGGGGTCTTGCGAACATGGCATCGATAAAAAATCCAAAAGCAGTCATGTAACCCCATTCGCTCTGAAGAAAGTAGCCGCCGATCGAGATGAACTGGGCCAAAAGGAAAGCCGCCAGGAAGCCGCCAATCAGATTGCCCAGACCGCCAAAAACGCAGATCACGAAGAGGATCGGACCGAAGGTGAGCCCCACGGCCGGGTGCAGGTCATATTGAAGCATCCATCAAGGCGCCCATGTCAGGGGCGGCGGGCAAAGCGCCTCATTTGTTGACACGATTTTCAACTTCCCCTGACAAAGTCACCCGATAGGTTCAGCCTCATTTATTGGCGTCCGGAAAGAACAATTGCTCGCCGCCAATCTTGTAGCTGGCAATCACCGCCTGGCCGCGTGCCGACACCACCCAATCCACAAACTTTTGCGCGTCCACCCCTTTGACGTGCGGGTGTTTTGCCGGGTTGACGACCATCACGCCATATTGGTTGAAGAGCCTGGTGTCGCCTTCGACCAGCACCGTCAAATCGCCCCGGTTCTTGAAGCTGATCCAGGTGCCGCGATCCGCCAGCACATAGGCACCGCTGCTGGACGCGATGTTCAGCACCTGACCCATGCCGCAACCGCATTCCCTGTAGCCGGCGCCCTGGTTATTTTGCGCACCCGCAGCGGACCCCTGGCCTGCTGGCAGGCCGGCCAGGGCCCAAAAGCGCAACTCGGCCGCGTGGGTGCCGCTCCTGTCGCCGCGCGAGATGAAGCTGGCGCTGCTGGCCGACAATTTTTTGAGCGCCTCCAGAATGTCTTTGCCCTTGACTTTCGCCGGGTCTGCTGCCGGGCCAATCAGCACAAAATCGTTGTACATCACGGGAAATCGCTTGACGGCAAAGCCCTCGGCCACAAGCTTTTCTTCGGCCGCCTGGTCGTGCACAAACAGCACATCGGCGTCGCCCCGGCGGCCCATGTCAAGCGCCTGGCCGGTGCCCAAGGCAACCACTTTGACGGTCACGCCGCTGGCCTTCGTGAACTCGGGCAGCAAGTGCCCGAACAGGCCGGACTGCTCGGTGGACGTGGTGGACGCCATCACGATCGTTTGCGCATGGGAGGGCGCAGGGCAACTGATGAATGCTACTATAAATATAGCTATATATGCATATTGGACGCTGGCTAGAGGCCTAAATGACCGGAAAATGCTCATGAAATCTCTCCTTTGACAAAAAAATGGGCTTGCGGGTACTGCGTTTGCAAAAGGGGCCCTTCGAAAAAATCAGCGGTTGGTAAATCAGCCAGCACCCGGCCCTGCTCCAGGTAAATCACGCGGGTCGCCAGGCGCTTGACCTGGCCCAGGTTGTGGCTGGCGAATATCAAGGTCATTGCGCCTGAGGGTGCATCGGCTTGCGGCGCTGGCGCTGGGCCAACGTTGCCAGCGTTGTCTTGGCGGGCAGCGCTGGCGGGGAGCGCGGGGCCAGCCAACTCGGCCAGCAGTGCCTCCACCTCGCGCTTGGCGTGCGGGTCCAGGCTGGCGGTGGGCTCATCAAGCAGCAAGACATCGGGCTTGAGCACCCAGGCGCGCGCCAGCGCCAGGCGCTGCTGCTGCCCGCCCGACAGGGTTTTTGCACGTCGATTGGCCAGATCGCCAAGCCCGACCCGCTGCAACGCAGCCATGGCTTGAGACTGCGCATCGCGCCATCGCACACCCCGCAGCCAAAGGCCCAGCGCCACGTTGTTGACGCTGGAGGTGCGCAGCATATAAGGGCGCTGGAAAAGCATGGCCTGTGTTTTGGCCTCATCACGATGAACCTGCCCCCTGCTGGGCTGGAGCAGCCCGTGCAGCAGACGCAACAGCGTGCTTTTGCCACTGCCATTGCTGCCCACCAGCGCCACCCGCGCGCCCACTTCAATCGTGAGGTTGATGTTGGACAGCGCAGCCACCTGGCCAAAGTGCACGTCCGCTGACTGGACACGGCATAGCTGGGCCCTGCCGGAATGCTGCTCAGGCAAAGCCGCCCTCCCTGAGCCGAGTGTGCTGTGCCCTGTCGAAGGGATGCAAGAAATGCAAGGGCGGCAGGGCTTCGACAAGGCCGGTCCTGGGTCCGTCCAAGGGCTCAGCCCGAACGACGGGATAGGGGGTCACGCCCACTGTCATGCTGTCACGCTGTCACACCCTGCAGCGCCGGGCTCACACCACCCTCCACCTGCTCGCGCCAGCGCTTGAGCCCGCCGATCAACGCATTCAGCAACAACACCACCCCCAGCAAAATCAGGCCCAGCGCCAGTGCCAGCGGCAGGTCACCCTTGCTGGTTTCCAGCGCAATGGCCGTTGTCATCACCCGCGTGAAGCCATCGATATTGCCGCCCACAATCATCACCGCACCCACTTCCGAGATAGCCCGCCCGAATGAGGCGATCAGTACCGTCAGCAGGGCATAGCGCTCGTCCCACGCCAGTATCAAGCTGCGCATCAACGGTCCGGCGCCGAGCGACTGGATTTGTTCGCCATGCCGGTTTTGCGCGTCTTCCACACTCTGGCGCGTCAGCGCTGTGACCACCGGCAAAACCAGCAGCGCCTGCGCCAGCACCATGGCCTTGAAGCTGAACAGCCAGCCCAAAAAGCCCAAGGGCCCGGAGCGCGACAGCAGCAAATACACCACCAGCCCGACCACCACCGAAGGCACAGCCAGAAAGGTGTTTAACAGCGCCAGCAGCACATCGCGCCCGGCAAACCGCACCGCGCCCAGCCACGCGCCTGCCACCAGGCCAAAGGCGCAGGCCAGCAGGCACGCGCTGGCACTGACTGAGAGGGAACGGCTCACAATGGTCAATAGCCCGGCATCAGCCGCAGTGATGAGTTGCAGCGCTGTCGCCGCGCTTTCGGTAAATGTTGTCATGTCTTGGGGTATCGTAGGCGACCCATGAATACCCCGCGATAGGCAACGCCGTGCATAGGCTCCAGTTCCACTACACCCTGTCCCGCGACAGCAGTCCGGCCCTGGTGCGCAACCCCCTGATTGACCTGCTGCAGGCGGTGGCCCTGGCCGGCTCCATCACGGGGGCCGCACGGGCGTTAAAGCGCTCGTACCGTCACGTTTGGGGCGAGCTCAAGCGCTGGGAAAACGTGCTCGGCCATGAACTCATCGTGTGGGAAAAAGGCCAGGCCGCGCGGCTGACCGGGTTTGCCGACAAACTGATGTGGGCCGAGGCTCAGGCCCAGGCCCGCCTGGCACCGCAAATTGAAGCCCTGCGCAATGATCTGGAGCGCACCTTTGCCGTGGCGTTTGACGGCACCGCCCATGTGGTGACGCTTTACGCCAGTCATGACGAGGCGCTGTCCAGATTGCGCGAGCACGCCTTGCAACAGGAAGACGGACAGGCCGGAGCCCTGCATCTGGACATCCGCTTCACCGGCAGTGTGGATGCGATTCGCGCACTCAACGAAGGGCGCTGTGTGATGGCGGGTTTTCACACCCGGCAAAACCCGGCGCCCGGCTCGCTGACCGGGCGCACCTACAAGCCGCTGCTGCAACCGGGGTTGCACAAAATCATCGGCTTTGCCCAGCGCAACCAGGGCCTGATGGTGGCAGCGGGCAACCCGCTCGGACTTTTGGGTTTTAAGGACATTGCGCGAACCGGCGCACGCTTCGTCAACCGCGCCCTGGGCACCGGCACCCGGGTGCTGCTGGATGAGCTGCTGGCGCAGGCGGGGCTAATGCCTGATGACCTGAATGGCTACCGGCACAATGAGCCGTCCCACACGGCGGTGGCGCAGGCCGTGGCAGGCGGTGCGGCGGATGTGGGCCTCGGCATTGAGCTGGCAGCACGCGCCAAAGGTCTGGACTTTGTGCCGCTGCTGCAAGAAAACTACCACCTGGCGTGCCTCAAGTCGGCACTCGAACAACCCGCCATACAGGCTTTGCGCAAGCTTCTGCAAGGCCAGGCCTGGCAGCAGATACTGGCGGCGATGGCCGGCTACAGCCCGGCCGCCAGTGGCCAGGTGCTGTCACTGAGCCAGATGCTGCCCTGGTGGGATTTCAGGAAGAAAAAAAGCCTGTAACCCTTTTATAGCTTGCCTGATTAGCTATTAATAGTAGAGCATTTCATCAATTCGCCTGGTGCCCGTCAAACGCCCGGCGTATTCTTGCGGGGTCGATTGCGGTGCCGGAACGATCTGACAATGGCTCGCGTTTTCCAATTCCAAGGCATCAGCGCCTGCCCGCGGGCGCAAAGGGTTCAAAATACAGGCTTTGGCCTTTACTGGTATCTTCGCTGTCCATGAACCATTGGCGCCTCTACACGCTCTTCACCCTGATCATCGCCCTGTTTGCAGGTTGCACCGCCTTGGACGAGCGCCAGCGAACCTGGATTTTTCAGCCCAGCGACCGCAGTTGGGGCCGCAGTGGCGACTATGCGCAGGGCATGGACGATGTGTGGGTTGACTTCCAGTCCAAAGCCACTGGCCAGGCCGTCAAGCTGCACGGCTTGTGGCTGGCGGCGGACAAATCCAGCCATTCAGATAGTGCCAATGCCGCTGGCACACCGGTGATGCTGTACCTGCACGGTGCGCGCTGGAACGTCGCTGGCTCCTCCGGGCGCATGCGCCGCATGCAGGCGCTGGGGTTCTCGGTACTGGCAATTGACTACCGGGGCTTTGGCAGGAGCAGCAATGAGTTGCCTTCCGAGGCCATGGCGGTTGAAGACGCCCGAGCCGCATGGGACTGGCTGGCCGCCAAATACCCAAGTCGGCCACGCTATATCTTTGGCCATTCTCTGGGCGGTGCCATTGCCATTGAGCTGGCCACGCAGGTGGACGATGAAAGCGGCACGATTGTCGAGGGCACGTTCAGCTCCATCCCCGACGTGGCGAGCAGCATGGCATGGGGCTGGCTGCCGCTGGGGCCGCTGATCACGCAGCGCTTTGAGTCCGCCAACCGGGTGGATAAAATCGGCTCGCCGCTGCTGGTGGTGCATGGTGCCAACGACAGCACCATAAAACCTGAGCTGGGCCGCAAACTGTTTGAGGCCGCCAAAGAACCCAAAGCGTTTGTGCTGGTAGAGGGTGGCTCGCACTACGACACCAATGCGGTGGGCCAGGTGCAGTACCGAAAGGCACTGGCGCAGTTGTTCAACTTCCATTAGGGAAGCGCGGATTTTGGGGTTGTCGATGCGTCGCGTGGGTTGGCGACGCTTGATCTGCTACGCTTAACCCGATGTCTGCCACGCCCCCGGCCGCCGCTTCTGTGGCTTCCCCTGCTTCCACGCGGTCACCGGCACCCCCGCCGCAATCACCGTCACCGTCACCGTCGCCGTCACCGTCGCCGAGTAGTGCCGCCAGCCGCACGGCCATGTCATCCGGCCTGGTGGTTCTGATCCTGTCCCTGACGCTGGGCGTGCAGCCCATCACCACCGACCTGTACCTGTCGGCCCTGCCCGCGCTCACTGAAGGCTTTGGCGCTGCGGTGTCGCAGGCGCAACTGACCCTGACCGCATTGCTGATGGCGTTTGGCGTGTCGCAGTTGATCTGGGGGCCACTGTCTGACCGCTTTGGCAGACGACCGATTTTGCTGGTCGGCCTGGCCGCCTACGTGGCGGCGGCCGTGGCCAGCACCCTGGCACCCAGCATGGCCGCGCTGATCGCCTGCCGCGCCGTGCAGGGGGCGGCCATGGGTGCCGCTGTCATGTGCGGGCGGGCCATCGTGCGCGACCTCTACAGCCCGCTGCAGGGTGCACGCGTCATGTCCAAGGGCCTGTCCGGTTTGGGCGTGATTGCCTGCCTGAGCGCGCCTGCGGGCGGCCTGCTGTCGGATCTTTTCGGCTGGCGCGTGGCCCTGCTGGCACCGGCCCTGCTGGGCAGCGTCTGCCTGGGGCTGATCGCCCTGCGCTTTGAAGAAACCCTGGCCCGGCGCAACCCGCAGGCCTTGCAGCCCAGAGCCCTGCTGCGCACCTGGTGGGGCATCGCACGCAACCCCACTTTTCTCGCGTTCTCGACTTTGGCCACCACGTCCTATGGCGGGCTGTTCACGTTTCTGGCGGCGTCGTCGTTTGTGTTCATCAAGGTGCTGGGCTTGAGCAAAATGCAATACAGCATGGTCATGTTTTCGGTGTCATGCATGTACATCCTGGGCACCGTGCTGTGCCGGTGCCTGCTGGCGCGCTTTGGGTTGCGCCGCACGGTCGCAATCGCTGCGGTATTGACGCTGTCAGGCGGCACGCTGATGGGGGTTCTGGCGCTCCTGGGGGCGCACAGCCCATGGGCCATTGCTTTGCCGTTTTACCTGTTCATGCTGGGTCACGGCGTCCACCAGCCCTGTAGCCAAAGTGGCGCCGTGGGACCGTTCCCGCAAGCGGCGGGCGCCGCGTCTGCGCTCAATGGTTTTTTGATAATGCTGGCCGCATTTGCCATGGGTGGCTGGCTGGGCACGCACCTCGACGGCACGGTTTATCCACTGGCCTTTGGGGTGTGGTTCTGGAGCGTGCTGATCAGCCTGAGCGCCTGGACTTTGGTGCATAAATACGGCGAGACTGGACATGGCGAGCCTGGCCGGCGCTGACACTTCAGGCGTTGCGTCGCCCGGTGCGCCCCTGGCTGCGACCTTGGACGTGCCGTTGAATGCCCCTGCGGGCCGCGCGCTGCGCTGCATTGCCCTGGCAGGCCCAACGGCGTCAGGCAAAACGGCTGCGGCCTTTGCCATTGCCGGGCAGATGGAGGTGGAAATCATCAGCGTCGATTCGGCTCTGGTGTACCGCGAAATGGACATTGGCACGGCCAAACCCACGCCATCTGAGCTGGCGCAGGTGCCGCACCACCTGATCAACATACGCGACCCGCTAAATGCCTACAGCGCGGCTGAATTTGCAGCGGACGCAGCGCAGCGCATTGCCGACATCAACGCCCGCGGGAAACTTCCGCTGCTGGTGGGTGGCACCATGCTGTACCTCAAGGCGCTGTTTGACGGGCTCGACGACATGCCACGGGCTGACCCGGTGATTCGTGCCGCGCTGGAAGAAGAAGCCGGTCGCTCAGGCTGGCCCGCGCTGCATGCGCTGCTGGCGGCGGTGGACCCGGTCACGGCGGCCCGATTGAACCCGGCAGATTCGCAACGCATCTCACGCGCCCTGGAAGTATTTCGCATCTCGGGCAAACCCATCTCATTTTTTCATACTGCTAATTCAATAGCTGCTAAAGGCCACTGGACAATGGCTATGGCCCTTATTTCCCTCGAACCGGGAGAGCCTGGCAAGCGGGCATGGCTGCACGGGCGCATCGCCCAGCGCTTTGATGCGATGCTCGCTGCAGGCTTGGAGGATGAAGTCAAAACGCTGCGCGCGCGCGGCGACTTGAACCCCGATTTGCCGTCGATGCGCTGCGTCGGTTACCGCCAGATGTGGGCCGCGCTGGATGGCACGGCACCCATGGCTGAAGTGCGTGACCGCGGCATCTTCGCCACGCGCCAACTGGCCCGGCGCCAGCTCACCTGGCTGCGCTCGATGCCGCAGCGCCGTGTAGTGGCTTGCGAAGCGCCTGATGCGGTGCAGCAGGTGCTGAACCTTGTGCGTGGCTTTGTTCAGGGCGCGACGCAGGGCCCGGCGGCGCAACCGGGCCAGTTGATTGACCGGGGTCAGCGTCCGGCAGAACCATCGCCGTTGCCATCGTCATCGTCATCGCCATCGCCATCGCCATCGCCATCAGCATGACTCTGGGCATTCAAAATTTAAGCAAACGTTATGGTGACGTCGCCGTGTTTGCCAATGTCAGCCTGAGCGTCGCACCGGGTGAATTCATCGCCATCGTCGGCGAATCGGGCGTGGGCAAGTCCACCTTGCTCAATTGCATGGCCGGGCTTGACACCTGGGACACTGGCTCGGTCACGCTGGATGGCATTGATCTGGGCACACTCAATGACGACCAGCGTGCGCTGCTGCGGCGCGACAAGGTGGGCTTTGTGTTTCAGGCGTTTCACGTGCTGCCGCATCTGGACGTGGCGCAAAACGTGGCGCTGCCGCTGCTGCTGCTGCAGGGCGGCACTGGCAAGAGATTTGACGGCGCCCGTGCCAGTGTCGGCGCACTTCTTTCTGAGCGTCCCCAGGCCCGTGCGGCCAATGCCCTGGCGATGAATGACCGCGTTCAGGACATGCTGAACGCGGTCGGCCTTCAAGGCCTGGGCGCACGCCTGCCGCAGCAGTTGAGCGGCGGGCAGTTGCAGCGCGTCTCCATCGCCCGCGCGCTGGTGCATCGCCCCACCCTGCTGCTGGCCGACGAGCCCACCGGCAACCTGGATCCGGACACCGCCGCACGCGTGATGGACGCGCTGATCAGCCAGACCCGCCTGCACAACGCCTCACTGGTGCTGGTCACCCATTCCGAGGCCGCCGCTGCGCGTGCTGATCGCGTGCTGAAACTCAATTTTGACGGAATTCAAGAGTAAAATAGGCCTGTAGCCCTCGTCCTATATACATAGTTTGCTATTAATATGATATTATTTTTTGAGGACCGGCTGTGCGTGGTATGACTTATTGACGACGCCCCGTAGATTGGAATACAGTTCATGGTGAGTCACGTTTCAACAGGACCGCCAACAATACAAGGAGACTTTGACAATGACACGCACGATCCGCCACGTTGTTCCGCTTGCGCTCGCGACGGCTATCGCGACCGCCTTCGCCCAGACCCCCGTCACACTGAAGCTCGCGACTATCGTCGGTGCCGACAATCCGTTTTCGACCGCTGCGGTGAAGTTCAAGGAAGTGGCGGAGGCGAAAGGCGGCGGACGCATCAAGGTCGAGGTCTATCCCGCCGGGCAGCTTGCGAAAAGCGAAACCGTGATGCTTGAGGGCATGCAACTCGGCACCGTGGACATGGGGGCGATAGCGACGTCCTCGATCGGTGGCAAGTTTGATCCGAAGTTCCTTGCACCCGACATTCCCTTCTTGTGGCAAAGCCGCGAGCACATCTGGAAGGTGCTGGACGGCCCGATCGGCACCGAGCTTATGAAACGCCTGGAGCCGCTCGGCGCACGCGGCTTCTGCTATGGCGGCGGCTTTGGATTTCGCAATATCCTGTCGAACAAGAAGGCGATCTTCACACCGGAAGACCTGAAAGGGCAGACCATCCGCGTACCGCCGATCCCGACCATCGTGGAAACGATGAAGCTGTTTGGCGCCAACCCGGTGCCCATGCAGTGGGGCGAGGTGTATCTGGCCATGCAGCAGGGCACCATTGACGGCCTGGAACTGCCCGCAACCACCATGGTGTCGGACAAGTTCCCCGAAGTCACGAAGTACTACTCGATCACCTTGCATTCCTACATGCCTGGGCTGTGGATGATGGCCAGCGCCAAGTACAACGCACTGCCCGCCGATCTCAAAAAAGTGGTCGATGAATCGATGGCGGCCGCCTGCGCGCAACACCGCATCGACGAGGTCAAGGCCGAAGCCGACGCGATGATTGTGATGCGCGCCAAGGGCGTGCAGGTCAACCAGGTGAAAGATCTTCGCGTGTTCCAGCAACGTGCCCAGCCGGTCTACAAGTTCATCGAAGACAAGGTGGGGAAAGACCTTTACGACCGCGTGATCGCGGCGTCCAAGGCGACGGCGACGGCGACCAAGTAGCATGTTGATCGAACGGCTGTGTCTTGTGCTGATGGTGGCGCTGGTGGGTGATGTGTTCCTCGGGGTGTTCAGCCGCTATGTGCTGCAAGCCACCTTCCTCTGGTATGACGAGGTGGCCCGCCTGTGCTTCATCTGGATCATCTTTCTGGGTGCGGCCGTGGCGGTGCGGCGCGGCATGCATTTCCGCATGCGCCTGCTGATCGACCGCCTTGGCACGCGCGCCGGCCGTATCGCCGAACAGGTCGCGTCCGCGACCGTGGTGGCCTTCGGTGGCATCTTGCTTGCCGGTGGCTATGCGATCCTGCCAATTGCGCGGCGCCAGGTGACCGACGCGCTGGAGATCTCGATGTTGTGGTTCTATGCCGCGCTGCCGGTTGGCGGCGCACTGATGATCTTCTTTGCGCTGCTGCAGTGGCGCCAGACCGGTCGCGACCGATGATTCCCGTCACGCTGATTTTCCTCGCCCTGCTGCTGATTGGTGCGCCGGTGGCGATTGCTGTCGGCGGTGCCGGATTCGTCGGCGCGCTGTTCTCTTCGCCGGCGCCGCTGGCGACCATGGTGCAGCAAATGCTGCACCAGGTCGACTCCTTTGTGCTGCTGTCGTTTCCACTGTTCGTTCTGGCCGGTGCGTTGATGGAAACCGGCGGCATCGCGCGGCGCCTGGTCGATCTGGCGATCGCACTGGTCGGCTGGGTACGGGGCGGACTGGGCATGGCTGTGGTGGTGGCCGAATATGTGTTCTCTGGAATTTCAGGCTCCACCGTAGCGGACGTGTCCGCGGTCGCGTCGACCACGATTCCGTCGATGGTGCGAGCCGGCTACTCGCGTGAGCAGGCGGTTGCGATCGTGTCTTCCGCGTCGGCGATGGGCATCCTGGTGCCGCCCTGCATACTGATGATCGTCATCGGCTCGATCGCCGGGCTCTCGGTCGCGGCGCTGTTCGCGGCAGGCTTCATTCCCGCGGTGGTGTTGTCGCTCGCGCTGATGGGTCACATCTACATCATCGCGGGCCGTGCCGGCATCGCGGTGGTGCCGCGCCCGGGCCTGGCGGAAGTCGGGCGCGCGTTCGGTCGCGCGCTGATCCCGCTGGGCATGCCCGCGATCATTTTTGGCGGCATTTTGGGCGGTATCACCACGCCCACCGAGGCTTCGGTCATCGCGGTCCTGTATGCCGCGATAGTCGGGCTGTACGTCTATCGCGAAATCGCCTGGCGCGACTTGCCCGAGATCCTGATCCAGGCCTGCGCCGTGACCGGATCGGTCGGCCTGCTGCTTGCGACTGCGGGCGTGATTTCCTGGTTCCTGACGGTGCAGCAATTACCGGCGATGCTGGTGGGCGTGATGACCGTGGTACCCGGCAGTTCGCTGGTGTTTTTGATTGCGACAGCGCTGGTGTTCATCGTCTTTGGCGCCGTCGTCGAAGGTCTGCCAGCCGTGGTGATCCTGTTGCCCAGCCTACTGCCGGTGGCGATCCAGCTCGGCATCGACCCGATCCATTATGCGATCGTGATCGTCGCCGCCGTGGGCATCGGGCTGTTCCTGCCGCCGATCGGCGTTGGCCTGTTCATTGCCTGCGGCATCGCTGAGGTGTCGATTGATCGGGCGTCGCGCGTGATCCTGCCTTTCATCGCGGTGCTGTGCGCAGGCCTGGCGGTGATCATCGTTGCGCCCTGGTTCACGCTGGTGCTGCCGCGGCTCTTCAAGCTGTTGTAGGGCACGTGCGGCCTCAAATCACCAGTCGGTAGACCCGCCCGGCGGTGCCGCCGAACAGCGCCGCTTTTTCGGCAGCCGAGCAAGCTGCCGTCACGCGCTTGAAGGCATTCCACAGCACGCCATAGCTGCACGATCCCTTGTCGACCGGAAAATTGCTCTCGAACATCGCGCGCTGTGCACCGAAGGCGGCGATGCAGGTATCGATGTAGGGCTTCCATGCCTGCGCCAGTTCCTGCGACGTGGGTGGCTGCGCACGCGCGTGGAAGTCGAAACCAGCGGTATGCATGCCCAGGCCGCCGAGCTTCACGTTCACATTC
>JANMVO010000332.1:0-4233 GCA_031392805.1 Rhodoferax sp.
TGATTGAGAGCGCCAATCCCACCACGCTACCCAGACACTCGGCCAGAATGTCGTTAAGGGACACGGTGCGTTGCGGAAAGTAGAGCTGGGTGAATTCGACCGCCACTGCCAGTGCGATTGAAAAAGCGGCAGCCAGGGCAAACAACAAAATGCGCGGTACTCTTCGGAACGACTGTGTCAGCAGAAAAGCAGTCAAAAAAGCCACGGGGACATAGAGCACGCCGTTGGCGACCCAGTCCGCTCGGGATTCAACGCCAAGTTGGAGAAACGGAATGTTTTGAAACGCCGCCCACGCTTCGTTCAGTGGGAGCGCCTTGTACTGAAGGGGTACCAGACTCCCATAGACAACGAAAAAAACGTAGCCCATCCACATGACCAGCGGCAAGCTTGTGCGGGGGTACGGGTTATTTTTCACGCTGCCATAAATCACAAACCACAGATACTAACCGCTGTCAATTGTTACTCGTTATCTGATAGCGGCTTGAGCAGTCATATATTTCAGGCGTCAAGGCGGTTGTGATCAACCGCCTTGGTCAAGCATCTCATCTCATCTCATCTCATCCAATTTGAATTATTTATCCATCCATTGTGGATTCGCCATATCAAAAATTCGGCCAGGCACTCAAGCAAACAGGCCATGCAAATACCAGCCTGCGTCTGCATCAACCTTGCCTTGGGCTGACTGCCCTGCCCTACCCTGCCCGGCCAGCCGCTCCCGGTAAATCCACACCAACCCAGCCTGCTCGCTGCGCGCCAGAAAGTAATCACGCAGGGCGCACTTTGCGACACCACTGGCGTCACTACTGCTATCACCCTCCCGGTCACAAGGCTCAATGTCCCACCAACCGGCCTCCAGCCGCTGCGGACCGGCCAGCAAGGTCAGCACACCCTGGTACAGCGGGGCGTTGTTGCCCATCGCCAGCTTTAGGGGCTGGGCCAGCAGCCAGGTGGGGTACAGCGCGTCTGCTCCCAGGTCTTGCTGGATGTGAGCTTGCAAATGGTTTTGGACGTGATCCTGTGTGTGATTTTTTGGCTTGACTTGTGATTGCGCTTGTGACGGCGATTGTGGCTGAGCTTGCGGTTGAGCCTGCGCGCGGTTTTTCTTCTGATTTTGTGAGTGTTTTTCGCCTCTAGCCCTTGTTTTATCTACATAGTTTGCTATTAATTTAGAATAATTTGAGACCGGCTGCCAAGTCTGCATGCACTCTGGCCGGTGGTCGGCGTGGGCTTGCAGCTGTAGCACCTGATGGCTCCCCAGGCGCGCGCTCAGACGCTCCAGCATCTGGTGCAGGCTGTCACCGGGGCGCAGATCGTCCAGCAGCAAACTGGCACTGGCATTTGCACTGCCTGGTTTTTCCGTGTGCAGTGTGCGCAAATGCAAGTAGAGCACCGGGGCAGGCAAGGTCAGGCGCGCCAGATGTTCAGCCAACAGCCGTTGCAGGTGGGCCATGTCGCGTGTGGGCTGTGCGGTGCGCACCACCAGTTGCCCCTGGGTGGCGGTGTTGCGCCGGGAGTCCATGGACCAGCCCAGCTCACAGGCCAGCACGCCACACTGGCGCATTTGCAGCCACACCTGCAATGAACCCAGCAAACGGCGCGCGCCAAACATCAGGGCTGGGGCCGTCTCCACCTGCGCTTGCAGTTCCAGCGTGGCCTCAAACACCTCGGGCAGCACCAGCCAGGGATACAGCTCGGGCTTCGTCCCATAGGCACGGTCTAGCGCATCCAGTAATGGCGCACCGAAGCGGCGTACCACGCCACCGCGCGGCAAGGCACGCAACTGGCCCCAGTGGGTACAGCCGATGCGCGCCAGGGTGGGCAGGTGGGCACGAGCGGCAAAGAGGGTTGTCAAAGGCAGGTCGTCAACGTCACGCGATGAGGATGGTGAAATCTGCAATCTGGCAATTGCTATTAAAGAAGTAGCTGCTCGTGCATATTTGACGAGGGCTACAGGCTTATTTGACTGGTAAATTTGATGTAAAAGCTGTTTTCTGCCCCCAAACAGCCGTTCGCTGGCCAAGACCTCCAGCACCAGCACATCTTCCACCCGCGCCACTTTGGGCGTGAACTGCAAGGCCCACCAGCCCAGGGCGGTGAGGTCATCTGCCAGGGCATCCACCAGCGCGGGCGCCCGACTACCGGCTGACGTAGCCTGTGTCTTCGGCATCGCCTGGCCAGGGTCGCCCTCTGGCAGGAACGGCTCAGGCAGCGGCTGCAATGCGATCCAGTGCATGGCCTGACTTGCGAGGTGAAAATGATTCGTTGCTTGCCTCAGATGCACCCTCACCCTCACCTTGAAGGGCCGCGCCTGCATCGCCTGCCGCGCCGTCACAGACCGCCAGCAACGCCGCCAGCCGTGCCGGTCGAGTCGGCAGTGACAGCGGCTGATCCAGTGGCGGACCACGCCGTTTGAAGATGTGCAGCCAAAGCGCATCGTTGTCAGTTTGTAGGGAGACCATCAGCCGCAACACGGCAGGCGACGACTCGTTTTGGGCGCTGGCCGGGCGCATCACAAACAGAAGCTTGGTGTGCCCGGCCGCAGCTATTTGCAGCCGCCGCAGTTGATCAGCCCGCACCTGGGGCAGCCAGGCCAGCACGGCGCTGACATCGGCACAGCGCAGGGCCTGCTCGGTGGCCCACAGGCGGCTGGCGGACGCGGCGGTGTTGATCCACAGCATTCTTTGCGGATCCAACCCCTGGCCTGCCAGACCCGGCCCAAAAGGCGGGTGCGGCGCGCCCACCAGCACCAGCGCGCCGCAGGGGGCGCTTAAGGTGTGGGTCAAGTGGGTCAAGGGGGTCAAGTGGGTCAAGCGAGTCAAGGCCGGCAACAGCAGGCGCCATTCGCTATGACTTTGATGAAGGCCGCTGTGGGCCTGCAAAATTTCCACCACCGCCCCCACCGGCCAGCCGCCACCGGGCAACTGGGCGTTGAGTTCGGCGCTGCCAGTAAGCACAACTTTGCCTTGCGGCGTGGCCAGTTCGTCTGCGTGCCAGATACTGGCGATATTTTGCAGGGCCTTGGAAGCCTTGATGGTCGTCATTCTTACGATTATACTGGTTATTTTTACAGTATAAAATACTTATTCGATGTGGTCACTTTGGGGTAATGCCAACTTAAATTTGAGGAAATTTGTGTTGAAGCGGTTGGCTTACCTTACCCCTTACCCCTTACCGTGCCGCTACAAAAGCAGATGCTGCCCCCGTATGCCCTCCACCAGCGTTTTTGACAATCCGGCCTGCACCCCAAAACCCGGCCATTCCCTGATGGCCTCCCGCACCTGGGTGATGACGGATTTGGCTGTGCCAATAGCAAAGCGGTCTCCCGTCTCCAGCAGATCGGCATCCACGAAGTCTTTGAATTTGCCGTTGACGGACATGAGGTGCTGGCTGGTCCATTCGCCCTTGGGGTTGTGGGCAAAGGTGATGTCGTAGGCCGGGGCCAATTCCCACGGATGGCCCTGGCGCAGTCTGAAAGACAGGTTCTTGGTGTGATCGTCGCAGTTGCGCGCCATCACGTTGAACACCATGCGCCGGAAGGCCTCTTCCTTTTGCCCATACGGCAGCTTCAGCTCGTGCATGGCTGCGCAAGGCTGCGTTGGCATGATTTTCGTCTTCAATGGAGCTATCTACGGCACGTCTCGCTTGGGTCACCAGCTCACTCAAAATGATGGCGGTGGGCTTGTGCCGGGGGCCGCGGCTGGGTTTGAACTGCAAGGCACCCATGGCGCGGTTGCTCAAGCAGGCCAGCCGGTCCAGCGCAGAGACTTCAGACGCGGCAATGCCTTTGTCGGCCATGTAGCGGTTGATCAAGGCGTTGCCAAAGTCGTCGGGCAGCGCGTCGCTGAGCATGGCGGGCAGGCGCTTGTAGGTGTCTACGGGCAAGTCGGTGAACAGGAAGATGGGACCTCTGGCGGTTGGCATGTGCAGCGGTGCGGGTTCCAGCCCCGTGACCCGAAACTCGGGCGTGTAGCTGAAGACGTAAAACCCGTAGGCGGGGTCCAGAGCGACGGCACCGATGCGTTGGCCCCACAGGTGCACATCAATGACGTCCACGTGTTTGTAGCTGGCGGCCCTGGTTTTAGTGACCATCGGTGTGGCTCGTGATTGCATTGCTTTTGATGGCTTTTCGGCTGGCGCGCTGGCGCTGGTGCGCGGCGCGGCGCATGGTGAGGGGGTTGACGGTGGCGATGGGGGCGATGGTCGACAGCCATTCTTCCCGGCCCAGGGCACGCA
>JANMVO010000377.1:0-9945 GCA_031392805.1 Rhodoferax sp.
CTGTCTGGCATCGTCTGCTCTCTTGAATCCAAACACGCTGTCATCGGCGTAGCGAACTACGATCATCTTTGCCCGGGCCTGTCTGCCCCGCCATTGCTGGCTCCATTGATCCTGGACGTAATGCAGGTAGATGTTCGCCAGTAACGGCGAGATACCCGCGCCTTGGGGCACGCCCCGCGTGGCGGCTGTCCTGCGCCCGTCCTCAATCACCCCTGCCTTGAGCCATTTGCGTATCAGCGCGATGATGCGCCTGTCCGCTATGCGGTGTTCCAGAAACTTCAGCATCCAGTCGTGGTCGATTTCATCAAAGAAAGCCTCTATGTCTGCATCCAGTATCCAGTTCACGTTCTGGCTCTTGATTCCAACCGTCAAAGCGTCCAGCGCATCGTGCTGGCTGCGCCCTTGGCGAAATCCATACGAGAATCCAAGGAAGTCCGCCTCATAGATGTTGTTCAGTACGGTCACCACCGCTTGCTGAACCACTTTGTCCTCCAGTGCGGCTATTCCCAGCGCCCGCGTGCGGCCATCGGCTTTGGGTATGAACACCCGTCTTGATGGCCGGGCCCGGTATGCCCCGGTGTGTATTTCCCGGTGCAGCCCTTGTACGCGCTCGTGGAATCCTTCCCCATAGTCCCGCCACGTTACGCCGTCCACACCTGGCGCTGCGCTGCGGCTCAGAGCGTTGAAGCTCTGCTCCAGCAGTTCTGGCGTGATGTGGTGCAGCAGTGCCGTGAACCTCACCTTCTTGCCCCTGCGGGCTGCTTCGCGTACACCCACAAGTCCCATCGACGCACATTTGTCCCGGCGCAGTGTCCGGGGTGCGGGGGGCTTGCCGGTGTTTCCCTTGGCTACGTCCCTTTCCTCCGCCACGTCCGCAGGTTTCCCCTTGTTCCGTGGCTTCTCAGGTACTACGGACGTATCCGACTTCTCACCAGCGTGGATGACAGGGTTGTGGCTTTGGGCCTTGCCTGTCCCGCCCGTGGCTTGCGCCTCGGGCACCGATGAGATCTCCCAGCTTCCGTGCAGATCGCTTCCCAACATGCTCAGGGTCTCAGACCGCGCGGGATCAAGGCATGTCTTGCGATTGACGTCATGCCTCATGTTGCCTTCCGACATAGCAACGTCGTGGGCATCCCGATTGAATGATTTCGCGGCTCAATGGCTGGCCTGTCGGTGTCCCCTGTCAACGCTTCGATGTACACCTCGCGACGCACAACGCATGACTCGGGGTCTGAGTGATTCGCCATTTCTTCCCAGTATTGAACTTTCATCAACTACGATCTGCCGGCTTGCGCTGGCGCACTGCTAGCATTTATATCGCGATTACTTTAACCAAGCTTGAAGCGTACAAGCCTTGTTTTCGCAATTTGAAACAACTGAGCACGTACGCTTTTACCTAGCTTTTTCCCCGACACTAGTTGGCAGATATCGGCATGCGACTGGTCATTTTGTTTGGCAGTGTCGTACACACCCAACGCACGTCTTGGGGGTGTATCCGCAAAAACTGCACGTACTTCTTCTACTGTAATGGTGGTGTAGCCGATCAATTCGCGCACGCCACTGGCTGGCGGATTCGCGTTGATCTGATCGCCTCTGAATTGAGCACCTTGTCGCAGCATTTCAACCGTCGTATGACCAAGGCGATTTACGGATGCGCCTTTGTCGGAGGCATCATCGAAAAAATTGGGCTTGATGGTGCCATTTACTGGATCAAAATGATGTGGGTTTAGTACTTGGCGGCAAAGCGTCTCATCATGGCTCGCTGGTCCAGGAGAAAATTCTGAAGCGGACTCAGTCTCCCAAGCAACTTGTATATCTGGAGAAACATCTTGCAAGGCCTTGCAACGCTCCCTGTTTTCCGTGTTCGCTTGGAAAAATTCTCGACAACCCATGAAAACGTTGTTCTAGGCTACAGCCTTCAGGGCGGTATCTAAATGGCCGATAGCACCCCAAAACCAAGCCTGATTCAATGAAGCGGGTGTAAGGCTTTCGTCAAAACGCTCCTGTCCTGCAGAGTCACGCGAAAAAAAAGAAATCTGACCATCACGCTCAATGCTTAGCTCTGCATACCCATGTTGCAGATCCCAATACAAACCCAACTCCCCGTCAAAGGAAAGCATTGGGCGCGGCAGGGGTAGCCGCGACGGCACCCCGTCAATTAATCGCAGCGCGGTGTCCATGGAGAGTACTGAAGGAAGTGCGCTGTCGGGACCATCCCATTCAGGCTTTAGCGAAGAGTATGTTTTTGTCTCTCGCCTGAGTTGCTCACGTCCGCTAATAGTGGGGACTAAGCTTGATTCGTAAAGCAAATGATTTGTGCTAGGGTTCGAAACACCGGGTGACAGGGGTTTAAACGTATATTTCTCTTCTACATGCAAAACCTTGGGAGTGGCTTCAGCGCTCTCTTCCCAAATTAATCGACGGGTTGGCGCGGCAGGAATCAAGAAAGCAGCAACTACAATTAAAGTGGATACAGGCTCCATTACATCTCCTTAGGTCCATTGAGATTAATTTTTAGCTGTGCGTCGGGCGTCAGCAATGCACGCAATATAGCCTTATTTTTATTGTGCAGTTTTTCCTGAATGTTAAAAAACACCATCTTATTAGTTGACCAACTTTCGAGCGGTTTTTCGAAAGTCACGCGATGTGAAGTCAATATTTGAAGTCGATGCTCTTCGTTCACCACAACACGGCTAACGTTGATATTGTCAAGTTGTTGATTCTGAACTGGTTCCGAATCGCTTACTAAATATCCATGGTGCGAATGCCATAACAAAGGTGCCTCTAAAGCATTTGGAGCGATATAGGGGTTGTTGGCGGAAAAAACCTCGTTGAGTTTTAAATCGGAAGGATCAGCCTTCCATAAAAAAATGTCGTTAAATTGTAAGCCGATACTTGCGACTGCTTTTTGGTTATCAATGGGAGCCAAAAGAACAGTCAAATAGCGATCTACATCAGCTTTAAATTTATCCCAACGAGTGTAATCGTTAATAACTACAACAACGCCAGATCGACTTATATCAATGAGCCTAAGTGGCCGTTCCGTGAGCAGAAGCGCTGGACGCTGCATTGTGAATCCACCAACCTCAATACTTGGGGATGATGCCGAGGCCGATCCTGCACCAACTTGAAAGTTAAGAGTCGCCACCTGCTTTTCGGCCACGACCGGAAAGTCTCCAACTAACTGATTGGCAGCATTGCGAAGAGCGAGCACTTCAGCAATATCTAGTTCACCAATAAAATCCAGTGCAAATGCCGCAGATTCGATAGCGTGTTGACCAGCAAAGGGGTGTAGTCGGTCTAAACTCATATGTCAAGTCTATCATTCCCTCAAGCATTCTGAACGTCTTAGAAAAGGGTTTGATGGCTTCATTGCAGCGCCCGCACCGCGTCCAGCGCTTCCTCGATCCGCTCGACGGCATGAATCGTCAAGCCCTTGATCGGCTTTTTCGGCGCATTGGACTGATAACTGATAGGCAATTCAACCGTATGACCCCAAGTGTGCGCCCTTGAAACAGCCATCAACCGGCGTAAAACCCTCTCATCCGTTTGAGAAAAGTGCCTGGTTGCCGCGCCTCAATGAATGGTTGCCCGTGCTGGGCCAGCCGCCGTGGCCTACAGCACTCAAAATCCGTGGCTGGGCGTGCTGGCCGCCATCGTCGTGTCTTGCCTGCTCGCCCTGCTGCATGGCTATGTAGGCATCCATCTGCGTGGCAACCAGCTGGTCTCGGGCATGGCCATCAATATCTCGGTCAGCGGGCTGACATTTGTGCTGGCGCAGGCCATTTACCACCTGGGCGGGCGCACGCCGACGCTGGACCAGGCGCGCTTTGCCTTGATTGAGTTGCCCGGTGCGCAAGCCGCGGCAGAGGTACCACTGCTCGGCTGGTTCATCGGCAAATTTGTCGGTGGGCATACGCTATTGGCCTACCTCGCTTTTGTCATGATTCCCATCGTTCAGTGGGTGATCTACCACACCCGCTTCGGCCTGCGCCTGCGCGCGGTGGGCGAAAACCCGCACGCTGCCGACAGCGCCGGCATCGGCGTGAGCCGAACACGTTACAGCGCCTTGCTGTGCGGCGGCGTTTTATGCGCTTTTTCAGGCGCCTATCTGTCCATGGTACAAACCGGCTTCTTCCTGCGCGACATGTCGGCCGGCAACGGTTTTCTGGCACTGGCCGCGCTGGTGTTTGGCAGTTGGCGGCCTGTGCACACGGCACTGGGATGCCTGATGTTTGCGTTTTTCAGCGCCTTGCAGATTCAGGTGGAAGGTCTCGTGTTTCCTGTCATAAGCAAAATTCCCGGCTCGCTGATCCAGATGATTCCGTACATCTTCACCGTCATCATTCTGGCGGGCTTCATGGCCAAGTCGATCGCGCCCAAGGCGATTGGCGTGCCGTTTGTAAAATCAAGGTCGTGCAGCTTGAGTGCTGTGCACTTCACATGCGGAAATTGATTCGACCATGATCCTTGTCGCCGGCTCGGCCAACCTTGACTTTGTCGTGCGGGCCCCGCACATCCCCGCGCCGGGAGAAACCGTGCTGGGCCATGATTTCAAAACCTTCCCCGGTGGCAAAGGTGCCAACCAAGCCATTGCCTGCGCGCGCGCAGGCGCAGCCGTGACAGAAATGCTGCTGGCATTGGGCAATGACGCTTTTGCGCTGCCGCTGGAAGAGTCCTTGAACGCGGCAGGAGTTCGCACCCACATCAAACGGGTGCCCGAGCAGCCCACCGGCATCGCATTCATCTGCGTGAGTGACGATGCCGAAAATGCGATTACTGTGGCACCCGGTGCCAACCATGCTTTGCTGCCCATTGACCTTGTGCCGCTGGCGGCGTTCAGCCATCTGCTGCTTCAGCTCGAAACACCGATTGACACCGTCACCGCCTTCGCGCGTGCCGCACGGCGGCAAGGCGTCAAGGTGGTTTTGAACGCAGCCCCAGCGCAAAGCCTCTCCGGCGAATTGCTGGCCCTGATTGACATTCTTATCGTCAATGAAGGTGAGCTGGCTGCGCTGTCAAACTGTCAAGGCAGCGTGGAACAATGCCTTGAGCGCATTCAGGTGCCTTGTGTAGTGGTGACGCTGGGAGCCCGGGGCAGTTGCGCGCGGGTGGATGGCGAGTTCCTGACACAGGCCGCATTCCCGGTAACTCCGGTTGACACCACGGCCGCTGGCGACACGTTTTGTGGTGCCTTCGTTGCTGCACTGAGCCAGAAGCAGTGTGTCGCGCACGCACTTCGCCAGGCCAGTGCTGCCGGCGCGCTCGCCTGCACCAGACGCGGTGCGCAATCCAGCATTCCCACACACGCTGAAGTGCAAACTTTTTTGAATAGCAACGCAGAGCCATGACGAACCAAGCGCAAAACAGACTGCATAAACCCAGCAAAATCATTTTCGACTCAGACCCTGGCGTGGACGACGCCATGGCGCTGTACTTTGCGCTGGCCCACCCGGCCATTGACGTGCTCGGCATCACCACCACGTTTGGCAACGTCACGGTGGCGCAGGCAGCCATCAACGCGCTGTACCTCACCGCCATCGCGGGCAAAAATGTTGCAGTCACCCAAGGCGTTAAAACACCTTGGTGCAAGCCGATGGAAGCGCCGCCCGCCTACATCCACGGCGCGGATGGTCTGGGCAACCTTAACGCGCGCGTACCCACCACAAACCGATTGGACCGGCGGTCCAGTGCCCAGTACATCGTGGACATGGCGCGTGCGCAGCCCGGAGAAATCACGCTGGTTGCCGTGGGCCCATTGGGCAACCTGAGCATGGCCCTGAAGCTGGAGCCAAACCTGCCTGCCCTGCTGCGCGAGGTCATCACCATGGGCGGGGCCATCACTGAGCCGGGCAACGTCTCGCCCGTGGCCGAGTCCAATATCTGGAGTGACCCCCACGCCGCCGACCAAGTGTTCACAGCCGGCTGGAAGCTCACCATGGTGGGCCTGGACGTGACACACCAGGTCATCCTGCCGGTGGCGTTGTTCAAGCGCATTGCAGACCGGCACCAGCACATCGCCATGGACACCCTTTTACATGCGGTGGGTTTCTATGCCAATTTTTACAGCAACCGGTATCCCCATGTGGCCAAAATACATGGTTGTTTTGGCCACGATGTGCTGGCCCTCATTTACTTGACGAATCCCGAATTTTTCACGCTGGAAAATGGGAGCATCCGGGTCGCCACCGAAGGGCCTTCACAGGGGCAGACCATGATCACCCGCCAAGACCTCACTGACTGCGCTCAAAAAACATGGGGCAGAGACTCGCCGCTGACCCAGGTTTGCATGCGCGTTGATGCTGCCGCCTGCACCACCGAATTCGAGCGCATCATGATGGGCAACTGGCTGGCGCGCTGACGGCTTGACAGATCGACTGCCTGATTGCCAGCGACTGCCCCTGATCATGCCCCTGATCCTGAAAAACCCGATCTTCCCCGGAGAACTTCACCATGCACCTCCCGATTGTTGATTTCCGGGGCGCGGATGCAGCGCAGGCTTTCTGCAGGAATCTGCGCGACACCGGGTTTGGTGTGCTGTCCAATCACCCGCTGGACCAGAACCTGGTGCAGGGCATTTACGCGGAGTGGCTGCAGTTTTTTGAGTCTGACGCCAAGCATCAATACGCCCATGACCCGGTCAAGCTCGATGGCTACTTTTCACCCGCTGTGTCCGAGACCTGCCCTGTGACTTTGGTTTGCTCATTGTCAACACCGGCGACATGCTGCAGGAGGCATCGGGCCAATACTACCCGTCCACCGTGCACCGCGTGTTGAACCCCACCGGCGAGGAGCGCCTCAAGTCCCGAATCTCGATGCCACTTTTTCTGCACCCACGACGTGAGGTGGTACTGTCAGACCGCTGCACCGTGGACAGCTATTTCAATGAGCGCATGCGCGAATTGCGCGGGCCGGGTACGGCGTAGAATTTTTCCTGCTGGACCGGGCGCCATCATGAAAAAAGACTCGCAGCGACGTCCTTTTTTGTTTTCAAATTACACTGGCGTCCATGCTGCGCACCCCTATCAAACACTGTAAAAGCTGCGGCACTGCCGTGGTCTATCGCACACCCGACGACGGCGACACCAAGCAGCGCGCGGTATGCCCGGCCTGCCATACCGTTCACTATGAAAACCCGCTCAACGTGGTAGGCACGGTGCCGCACTTTGGCGACCGGGTGCTGCTGTGCAAGCGCAATATCGAACCGCGCTGGGGCAAGTGGACGCTGCCGGCCGGCTTTATGGAACTGGGCGAGACCATCGCAGAAGGCGCGGCACGCGAGACGGTTGAGGAGGCAGGTGCGCAATTTGAGATGGAAGGCCTGTTCTCGATATTGAACGTGGCCCGGGTTGGGCAGGTTCACATGTTTTACAAGGCGCGCTTGCTGAGCGACACTTTCGATCCCGGGTTTGAGACCATTGAGGCGCGCCTGTTCACGGAAGCCGAGATTCCGTGGGACGAGATTGCGTTCAGAACCGTCAAGGAAACGCTGGAACACTATTTTGCAGACCGGCGAATGGACCGGTTTTCCATTCACACGGTTGACATTGCCTGATGCGGCGTGTTGTTGTTGTTTTCAGCGTTTCGCAGGCGTTGAATGCGCGAACATAATGTCACCATGACCTCTAAAGCACTGGCCCTGATTCCTTCAAAAAATGACGTCCGCAAAAAGGTGGGGGATGCCATTCTTGATCTGGTGTTGCGCGTGCCCCCCACCACCGAGCAGGCGCTGGACCAGCCGCAGGCACGGGCGCAGGCGATTTGCCGCACGGCGGCGCGCCAAGCCAGCCTGCTGGCCAGTGCCATGGCGCTGCCACCGGGTTTTTTTGGCTGGCTGACAGTGTTGCCAGAGCTGGCAGGCGTGTGGAAGTTGCAAGCCCAGATGGTGTCTGACATTGCCGGTGTCTACGGGAAGAGCGCGTCCATGGGCCGGGAGCAAATGGTTTACTGCCTTTTCAAACACGTATCGGCACAGCTCTTTCGTGACGTAGTGGTGCGCGTTGGCGAGCGCTTTATGATCCAGCGGGCGTCTTCTGTTTTCATGCAATCCGTGGTGAAAAAGCTGGGGCTCAAGATCACCCAAAGCGTGTTGGGCAAAGGCGTTTCACGGTTTGTGCCCCTGCTCGGCGCGGTGGGCGTGGGGGCCTACGCGTACTTTGACACCAGCCAGGTCGCCAGGACCGCCATGGAACTTTTCTCCAGCGACATCGTTATTGAGGAAGTCAAAGCCAATGTACAGTGATGCTGGCACTTTTGACCCGTTTTACTGGTAATTTTGGCCTGTAGCCCGCGTGTATCAATCGTAATTAGCTATATATTTGGTAGCATTCGCTTCATATTCATCGATTAATACCCGCGCTGATGAACGACCCAGGGTGCCACCGGCTGGACTGTTCAACGGCGGCTTGCACAGCACAAGGAGCGAGTCATGAGTCACAGTTTTATCATGCGCGTCGGGCTGGCCAGCAGCGTTGCCCTGTTTGCGCTAGGTGCCTGCACCACGCTCCAACCCACGGCACATCTGGCCGCATTCAGCACGACGCTTACTGGCATGAACCAGGTGCCGCCCCTGCCCATGTCGGTCACGTCGGCCACGGGCCGCGTGGATGCCGTGCTGGACAAAAACACCCGAGTGCTGCGCTGGAAGCTGTCTTTCAGGGGTCTGAGTGGCGCGGCCACCGCCGGCCACTTTCATGGCCCGGCGGCCATCGGTGCCAATGCAGGTGTGGCCTTGGCATTTAAAGGCGCGGTGACGAGTCCGATGGACGGCCAGGCAGCCCTCACACCGGCACAGGCGGCAGATTTGCTGGCCGGCAAATGGTATGCCAACATCCACACGCTGGCTTTTCCTGGCGGCGAGATTCGGGGGCAAATGATTTTGCGGGAGTGAGGTTCCACATGTTCTGCCTTGGTGAGGTGCCGGTTGTGGTGAAGTGGGTGAAGTGAAGGGCAGGCTGACGCTGACATTCAGCCCTGGATGGGCGTTGCGCACCACCACGCTGCCTCCATGCGCGACACCCAAGCAGATCCCCTGCCGCGCCGCTTGGCTGTGGCGGTTCCCCGCAGGATTCGCGCGCCTCGCACAAAGCACTTTCCATCAAGGTGTGACAGTATCAGCGGTCTGCAAACCAACGAATCCAAGCGCATGAATGAACTGAAAAATCTTGAATCTCTGGGCCTGGTCTTGCCCAGCCCCGCTTATATCTTCGGTGCCATTCTGTTTGGCATCATTGGGTATGTGGCGTTTAGAAGGGGAAGAAAAACATCGCGCGCCAGACTCACATGGGCCGGTGTCGCCTTGATGTTGTACCCGTATGCCATTGCACAAACATGGCTGCTTTGGGCTGTTGGGTTCGCACTTTGCGGCTGGATTTATGCCCAATGGAATTGATCCGTCAGGACCAGCGACCTGACGGAACCCGGCCCAACAGCAAGACGGAAGTCCGCACAATAGGCGGCGAAATGCCCACCGAAGGCATGAGCAAGCGCCTGGACCCCGGTGAAGAACCCGGCGCCCACAGCAAAAAACGCAATCCCATGGCCCGCGTTGGCAGCATGGCTGAGCTGCAAAAAGCTAGCCATTTTTTTGATGGCACCGGGACAATGCGACTGGCTCACAGGCCAGGGCATCATGATGGACGGCGGCAATGCGCTGGCCAAGGGGGGCAACTTCCATGAGTTGCGTGACGGGAGCGACGCCGACTGGGTGCAAGCCCGCGCGCGCATTGAGGCGCAAAATAACCAGGACAAGGCGCAACGATAGGACGATGAACGAAGACCCCGGCCACCGCAGAGAGCCAACAGACGCGACCAGCGCCAGCCGCGTCATCACCCCCAGACTGATCGCACTGGTGGCAATGATGGTGCTGGCGCACATGGCGTTTACGGGCGGGCGCGTGTCGCTCATGCTGTATGCCATAAAGTTGCAGGCATCGACCGCAACGG
>JANMVO010000404.1:0-3679 GCA_031392805.1 Rhodoferax sp.
GCGTCGCTCAGCAGGTGGCGCGCGCCGCTGGCGTCGGTGCGGCTAAAGGTTTCATCGACGCCCAGCCCGGTCAGCAGATTGGCCTTGGGGGTGCTGCCGGTCAGTTCCTGCACCGGGTTGATGCCGTCGGTGCTGCGGTCACTATTAAATTGATAGCTGGTCGCGCACGTATCTTCTGGGCTGCGAGCTGATTTGATGCCTGAAAACCGGCCTGGGTGTCTGCCGGGACGCTGACCATGCCATGCGCGGTGGCTGGCATGGCGGGCGGCGGGTTTCAGCGGATTGGAGGGCATGGGCGGATGTTAGCTGGCTTGGGGTTGAGAGTCGGTCTGAAGCTGGGGCTGTTGATTTGAAAAGAATTGGAGTCTGACCGCAATTAGTCCCCTTGTGTGATACAGCCTTAAGAAAAATACAGGGCAATCCGGTCGGATGTCCACGTGGCTACCCCAGTGCCGAAGAAATCGACATCCTCAGTCCAAACAGGACAACCCAATGTCATGGCACAAGCCAACACAGGCCAGTCATCCGCATCACGAACGGCAATCCGCTGCAATGCCTGTCGCTGCATGCCTTCGTAGAGTTCAGCATCAATGGGCTGAACGATGCCCTCAAGGCGATCCAGCACAAGCATCGCTGCACTGGCATCAACGCCTCGCTTTTTCAGCAACGCAGGAAGATACTTTCGTGCATCTGCATAGGCAACGTCAGGCGCAAAGAATTTGACCGTCGCCGCGTTGTCAAATATCAGTTCACATACCCTCTTCCCCAGCACAGCACGAATCAGAATGTTCGCGTCGAGAACGATGGCCTTGCCACTCATGCTGCTTTGGCTTTCAACTTTTTCGCAGAGGTGCTTGCCTTTCTACGCGCGGCCTTGAAGTCTGCCACCACTGACTCAACATCGACGCTCTGCGCCTCAAGCAGCTTGTTCAGCGTCTTGCTGGCTTTTTTCAAGGCTGCAATATCGGCCTCCACTTGACCCTGAGTTGGGATGAAGTAGCCAACCGTTTGACCGTGCCGCGTAACAGCCACGGGCGTGCTTGATGCGATGTACTCGGCCAAGTCGGCGCGAAACTCGCGTATACCTACCTTTGTCGTTTCCATGTGAATGCCTCTGTAGTTGTGAATCTGTGTGTACACATTTTACGTCACTCCACGGATTTGTGAAAGCCTCCAATTCTCTTGCATTGGCGACAGGCGGCTTATCCACTACAGGTAGTGGTTGCCCAAGCTGTACCGGGTTGATGCGGCGGGTGTTTCTGTCACTACTAAATTCATAGCTGGTCGCGCACGTATCTTCTGGGCTGCGAGCTGATTTGATGCCTGAAAGCCGGCCTGAGCGGCTGCCGGAACGCTGACGATGCCAGGCGCGGCGTTTGGCCTTGGCGTTAGCGGGTTTCAGCGGATTGGAGGGCATGGGCGGATGTTAGCTGGCTTGGCCTATGCGTGGCATTTTGGTGGCGCTTTGGAAAATTTTCTTATGAAGCATCAATGCTTGATACTGTAGCCATTTGCTTTATTATTTCAAGCATGAACACCGGGCAATCGAGCAGCAGTTCCACGAGGTGGAGCGCCTGACCGATGATGACAAGCACGTCATCAAGCGCCTGCTTGATGCCTTTTTAACCAAGAAACACTTGCAGGCGATGGCACGGTGAGCACCACAAATTCAACACCCCCAACGGCACCACTGTCCATCGGTGAGATTGCCCAGCGCATCCACCTCATCCGGGGCCAGCGGGTGGTGCTTGATACCGATTTAGCCGCCTTCTATGGTGAGACGACCAAGCGGTTTAACCAGCAAGTCAACCGCAACCGCGAACGCTTCCCCGAAGATTTCATGTTTCAGTTGAACGAGGAAGAGTTTGCGGCTTTAAAGTTGCAATTTGCAACCTTAAAGACCGGGCGCGGGCAGCACCGCAAATACCTGCCGTATGTTTTTACGGAACATGGTGCCATCATGGCGGCCACGCTTCTTAACAGCTCACGCGCCACCGAGTTGAGCGTCTATGTGGTGCGGGCGTTTGTCGAGCTGCGCGGCATGTTGGCCAGCAACCGGGAACTGGCCGTCAAGGTGCATTCGCTGGAGCGCAAGGTGTCGGTGCATGAACGCAATATTGCTGAGCTGGTGGATTCGATGGCCGAACTGTTGGCCACCCCCGCGCCACCGCCAAAGCGCTCTATCGGGTTTGTGCCGCTGGAAGACAAGAAGGACAGGCCCAAAGGGGTCAAGGCAGTGCGCGGCAAGAAGGCCACGTAACGGCAAGCCACCAGCGGCTAAAGAGAAAGCCACCAGAACCCCGCAGCTTTAGCGGCTGGCTGGCTGGCTGGGGTGGTGGGTGGCTTTTTTTGTTTTTGATTAGGAGAGAAGCTGACCTCTGGCACGCGCAGGATGTGCGCAAGCAGCTATGAATTTTGAAGCAAATGCAGGAGCAAACTATTCTGAGCCTGCCCCGCTTTTTGGCGTCGATGACAAAGCATCTACTGTGACCTCTACAGGCAACCCAGTTTTATAAAGCGCAGCTATCGTCTCAGGGGTCATTAAAAACCCGACGCTAGAAATGTCTTCTTCGTTGTCGCCAGCCACAAAGTGCAGGTCAATCCAAGCGTTCTCAGCATTAGCCAAACCAAGAAGCTTATCGTAGACAGGCGCAAACGTGTTCGCTAATGCAGCCACATGATCATTGACGGTAAGCGTGCCGGACGGGTCTTTACTGTGCCAAACCCACATTCCAAATTTCGCAACGATGCTTTTTTGAGATTTAAAAATCCGCACATCTCCTTTTCGTTTGAACTCGTGTGGTTTGATCTTCAAAGTTTTTGTAATGTCCTCATGATCTAGCAGATCACCACAAACCCTTAGTGCAATAGATATTTGCATAGCCATCCTTTATATGGGTCAATGACCTTCACCCAAATTACCGATGTGCTCGCCTTGGCCGTCATACACATCCCCTGTATTAGGGTCTACAGAGCAATTGTCAGCAGCCTTAGATCCGGGCTTGCTCCTGTTTCCTTGTTTGATGCCATGAAAAATATCAACAGGATTTTTGACGCCATTTTTTCGGCCCCATTCCTTAGAACCAGGGATCGCGTCAATAGCGCCAGGTGGTCGAGATGAACCATCAGATTGCAGCATTGGGCCGACGACATTCCAACCTAACCAGGCACCAATGCCAGCACCGATCACACCACCAACAACGGTGCCAACAGGCCCGAATGCAGAGCCGATGCCAGCACCCGCATAAGCACCACCCACAGGATTCAAACCAAGAGGGTCCGAATAGCTCAGCGGATTCCCACCCACATAGCTATAAACATTCGGCCCCCCTTCCAACCCAATCGGATCTTCACTCACAAAGCGCTGCAGCCCAGGGTTGTAATACCGCGCCCGGTAAAAGTACAAACCCGTGCTGTCGTTCTCGCGCCCGGTGTATTCAAAGCTGTTGCTGCTGGCCGTGCCGCTGACCGTGGTCTTGCCGTAGGGCTCGTAGCTGTAGCGGGTCTGCACCGCGCCCGCGCCAGCGTCGAGCCCAGGGCGTCGCTCAGCAGGTGGCGCGCGCCGCTGGCGTCGGTGCGGCTAAAGGTTTCATCGACGCCCAGCCCGGTCAGCAGATTGGCCTTGGGGGTGCTGCCGGTCAGTTCCTGCACCGGGTTGATGCCGTCGGTGCTGCGGTCA
>JANMVO010000044.1:0-4831 GCA_031392805.1 Rhodoferax sp.
CGCAGCATGGGTGCCAAGGTGATTGGCATGACCAATATGCCTGAGGCCAAGCTGGCCAAAGAGGCGCAAATGGCCTATGCCACCCTCGCCATGGTGACCGACTACGACTGCTGGCATCCGCGCGAAGCCCACGTCACGGCAAACGCTGCCATCGCCAACTTGATGCAAAACGCGGGACATGCGCAGCAAATTGCCGCCACCGCAATCCAGCTGCTTGGTGCGGAAATGCCGCCTTCAGCCGCGCACACAGCGCTGCAATCGTCTTTGGTGACCCAGCCCGCAGACATGGCCCCCGATGTGCTTGAGCGGCTGCGTGTGGTTTTACGCTAGGTTCCCTTGGCCATGCGTCACTCACCAACGCTTCATCGGCTCAGTGCGGCGCTGCATTTATTTTCCCAATCCGGTCAAGGCGACGGCGGGCATCCATTTCATGAAAGTGCTTAAGGCCTTGGGAAGTTGCCACCGAACTGGCCGCGCGGTTGCGGCCCTTCCAGTAATAGTTCCACTATTGCGAGGATTTGCAACAACGCAATGGACAAAAAGACGCAGTTTTATGTGCCAGGCAACGGGCAACACCATACCGTGATCCCCCATAGCCACCCGGCACGTCTTCATGTTGGGTTGGGTGCTTGGCACTGGGGCAGAGGGCATCAAAAAATAAATGCTATTATATAAATAGCTGATTACGTATGCAGGACGGGGGCTAGAGGCCATTTTTAATACCTAAAACCGTTTAACCACCGAAGCGCTCGCCGACGCACTGCCTGTGGGCAGTTTTGATTGCCCGCATTTACGAGGTATTCCCGCTGGTGTGTCCGCTGTGCGGCGGGCAGATGCGGCTGATCGCGTTCATCACCGAAGGTACAGGGATGCGCAAGATTCTGGAGTAAATCGGTGTCGACACCGAGCCGCCGCAAATCTCCCCGGCACACGGGCCGCCGCTATGGGATGGGTCTGACGCGCAAATGGACGAGGGTGTTGAAGTCGAGCCGCACTGGGCAGCCAACTGGGATGGAGCGGCACAACCCGCACCCGACTTTGATGTCGATCAGCGTGTCGATGGGTGACAGGGCGTGACGGCGATTCAGATGCGCTGCGGGCAATGGCTGCGTGAGCGGCAGACTGAAAGCCGCCTTGCGAGCAGCGGACTCGCCAATCAACGGCTTGGGCTGCTCAGGCTTTGGCAATAAGCGGTGCATTTGCGCGCCAAACCCATGCCATGCTTGGCCTCATGCGGTTGAATTTCCTATCCGTAGGCCACTTGAGCGCTTTTGAGCAGCGCATACACGGGGACGCCGCCGTGCAGCAGTGCTACCGCACCTCACCCGGGCCAGACTTTGTGCCGCTGGTGCATGTACTGGACATGCCCGCTTACCTGGCCTTGAGCCAGAGGCTCTTCACGGGTGATGCTAACGTGCGCAACGTGAAGGCTTTTTTTAGCGTCAAAGGCTCAAAATTCGAGCCAAAAGTGCTTATAGTCCAATGAATTCGGGTGCAAGAAGCTATGAATTAAATAGCGATCAACTTCACGGTCTTGGCGAATCGCTTGCATCCGCCAAGCCCATGGCTGCAAAATCAACTGCTTTCAGCAAGCTGTTTTGCTGGCGCACGACATGGCCGCACATGCTGCTTTTGCTGCGGTAGGTCAGCCAGCGCGGGTCTGACTCGAGTGCGGTGCGGCGGCGCTCGCGGTCGGCCATATCAAGGTACTGCCACAGGTGGACGACCTGACTGAGCTCGCCCACCTCCGTCGTGTAGTAGCCCAGCGGTGGGCCAAGATGCGCGGTTTGCACCGCCAGGCCCTCGGCAGCATACAGCTCAAGAAAGTCACGTACAGCGCCGATTTTCAGAGTGTAAGTACGCAGGTCGATCAGCATGTCGTCAAGCCGGGGCAAAGCCTTTTTCTTTGACGATGCGGATCCAGACCTGGGTGTAGGCTTTCTCGCGGTCGGTCAGTTGCTGCTGGGTCATGTAGTCCACCGTCAGGCCGAGGTTGATCAAGGTGTCGCTGACAGACTTTTGCAGCAGCACTTTTTTGATGGCCGCGCTGAGGGTGTCCAGGGTAGCCTGCGGCGTTCCCTTGGGTGCAAACAGGCCGTAATAGGGAATGTCTTCAAAACCGCTCAGGCCCATCTCGCCAAAGGTTGGCACGTCCGGCAGCGCCGCCTGGCGAACCGAGCCCAGCACACCCACCACGCGCAGCTTGCCGGCACGGTGGTTTTCAATGAAGTCCGGTACAGACGCTACGCCAGCGGCGATTTGGTTGCCCAGCATGTCGGCGATCATCGGCGCACCGCCACGGTAAGGCACAGAAACCAGATCGAGCTTGAACTTTTCACCAATCAGTTTGACTAAAAATTCTGGCGTGGAGGCTGGCGCGGGAACGCCGACAGCGCTTTTGTCTTTACCCGCTTCACGCACCCATTTCACGTACTCGGTAAAACTCTTGACGGGCGTGCCGCCCGATACTGCAAAGCAGTTGACGAATGACGCAAATCCGGCCACGGCAACGAAGTCCTGGGCCGGATCAAAACCGGGTTTTTTGGTGACCAGCGGCAAGATGGAAATGGTGTGGTCGTGCGACAAAAACAGCGTGGTGCCATCAGGCGCTGCGGCCTTGAGCGCCTGCGCGGCCAACTGGCCACCCGCGCCCGGTTTGTTCTCCACAATCACCGGCACGCCCAGCTCGTCTTTGAGCTTGTCACCGAGCAAGCGGGCAGCCACATCGGTGCTGCCGCCCGGTGAAAAGCCAACCAAAATACGCACCGGTTTGCCAGACTGGGCGCGCACCCATGGGCTGGCCAATGCGGCGGCGGATCCTGATAGTGCGGTGGTGAAACGTCTGCGTGAAATAGTCATGGCGTGCCCTTTAAAAAAAGAATCTGGTTTAACACACAGTTAACGAAGAAAGCTTGGGAATGGATGTTGCGACGTGTGCACCTCGTGCCCGGCTGCCAGCAGGTGGCGCACCAGGGGCGCGCCCATCAGGCCCAGGCCACAAAAACCTGACTTCATGGGGTAGCCTTTGTGGTGGCCACTGCCGCATCCCTCGGCTCATACGGCCAGTCGGCATTGCCCGAATGGGTGACCGCGCCTTCGTGCGTGGGGCCTACCAGACGCGCGTATTTTTCCAGCACGCCAGCCAGCCGCTCGCGTACCACTGGCTTCCAGTGGGCGCGGCGTTCGGCCAGCACCTCGTCGCTGACATGCAGGTCGATGCGCGCGGTCTCTGCGTCGATGCTGATGCGGTCACCCTCGCGCACCAGTGCAATGGCACCACCGATGGCCGCTTCGGGGCTGGCGTAGCCAATACACATGCCACGCGTTGCCCCCGAAAACCGCCCGTCCGTCAGCAGGGCCACCTTTTCGCCCATGCCCTGGCCGTAAATAGCCGCCGTAACACTCAGCATTTCACGCATGCCCGGCCCACCCTTGGGCCCTTCGTAGCGTATGACCAGCACATCACCAGCGGCGTAGCTTTTTTCAGACACCACTTTCATGCAGGCTTCTTCAGTTTCAAAAACCCGCGCCCGACCTTCAAAACGCAATGATTTCAAACCTGCAATTTTCAAGAGCGCACCGTCGGGGCAAAGATTGCCTTTAAGCACCACCAGGCCGCCTGTGGGGTGGATGGGCGCAGAGCAGTCGCGCACGATACTGCCATCTGCGGCTGGGTACCGCGCCAGTGCTTCGGCCAGGCTTTGGCCGGTCAATGTCAGCGCATCACCATGAAGGAAGCCGCCTTTGAGCAGCGCATTGAGCACCACCGGCACCCCGCCAATAACGTTCAGGTCACGCGCCAAATAGCGGCCCCCTGGCTGCAAGTCGGCGATCAAAGGCGTGCGGTTGAAGACCGCAGCCATGTCGTCCAGCGTAAAACGGATGCCGGCTTCATGCGCAATGGCCGGGATATGCAGCGCGGCATTGGTCGAGCCGCCAGTGGCCGCCACAGCAGCGCACGCATTCTCCAGACTTTTGCGGGTGACCAGTTCGCGCGGCAGCGGCCCGCCGCTGTGCAGCATCTCCATGACACGGCGGCCCGCGCGGCGTGCCAAGGCCAGGCGTTCGCTGTAAACCGCAGGAATGGTGGCTGAACCCAAAAAAGACAGGCCCAGTGTTTCGCCCACCATGGCCATGGTGTTGGCCGTGAACTGCCCTGGGCAAGAACCTACCGTCATGGCACTGGTGCGCTCGATCACGCCCAACTGCTGCAAGGTGATTTCACCCGTCTGGTAACGCCCCACACCTTCAATGGCGGACAACACGGTGTGCTCTGCGCCGTCGGGTGACTGGCCGGGCAACATCGAGCCGCCGTAAACAAAAGCCGACGGTACGTTCAGCCGCACCATGGCCATCAAGGTGCCGGGCAGCGTTTTGTCGCAGCCCGCAAAACCGACCAGCGCATCGAAGGCATGGCCGCGTACCGCAATTTCAATGCTGTCGGCCACCAGCTCACGTGACAGCAGGCTCATGCGCATGCCGTCATGGTTCATGGATGTGCCGTCAGACACCGAGACGGTAGACATCGACACCGGCACGCCACCACCTTCCGCCACGCCCAGGCGCGCATGGTCGGCCTGCGGCCCCAGCGACTTCGAGCAAGGCGTGTTGTCACCGGCCGAGCTGATGATGCCGACCATGGATTTTTCAAGGTCAGCGTCGTCCAGCCCGGTCGCACGCAAGAAGGCGCGGTGCGCGGCGCGCGACGGGCCTTCGGTGACCATGCGGGAGCGGTGTTTATGCAGCATGCCTGGCTTTCGGTTGGAAACTGTCGCTCAAGGGGTCTAACAGAAAAACCCGAGTCGGCAGCTACCCTTAACTGTACGCTCTG
>JANMVO010000475.1:0-13004 GCA_031392805.1 Rhodoferax sp.
CGCCGCGCACAAACTGGGGCAGGCTGCCAGTACCATCGCAGGCGATCACCCGTGGAGCAGCCTGTCGCAGCTTGACGCAGGGAGCTGGCATTCACGCGCCTACGCGGGTGAACCTTTGCCAACGCTGGACAACATCGCCTCCTTTATTCTTCACAACGGCTTTTTTCTCAACATCGAAATCAAGCCGACTCCCGGAACCGGACGCCATACCGGCGAGGTCGTGGCCAGCGAAGCGGCCCGCCTGTGGAAATACGCTGCCGCGATGCCCCTGATGACGTCGTTTGAGCCCGAGGCACTGCACGGCGCGCATGCCGCCGCGCCCCAGCTACCACGCGGCCTGCTGCTGGACACCCTGTGGACCGGCTGGCTGGAAGTGGCCCTGCAGCTTGACTGTGTCGCCATCGTTTGCAACCATGCGCTGTGGGACAAATCCAGCCTGACCCAGGCCAATAGCGCTGGCTTTCGCTGTTTGAGTTACGCGGTGAACGACGAATGGGCGGCGCAGCGCCTGACTGACCTTGGAACCGCCGGCCACATCACCGACCGGGTGGATCTTTTTTCACCTTCGACCCAGGGAAACTTGGGGAAATAGATTTATTCATGGTGGATTCGTGGCGCCTGGATTGGGATGGGCTGCAAGGCGCAGTTGCAGCAAATATCGGGCCTATTTGCAAAACAAACCATGTCCACAGACCGCCCAAGCCAAGTGATCACGGGCCGCAAGGATTAAATCCACGCTTCCTTGGCATTGCCACTGTATGAGGCTGGTTTGTGGGCCGGGTAAAATTAGCGCATGGTCGCGGCCTGCATCGTCAGGTCGTTTTATTGAGGCCAAGCCTGGCGAAATCACTCTGCTCTTCAAAAAAAATTTATGCCGTCCCCAAATTTGCATCCCATGATCAACGTGGCCATAAGAGCTGCACGTGAAGCCGGAAAAATCATCAACCGCGCAGCGCTGGATGTCGAATCCGTCCGAATCTCGCAAAAGCAAGTCAACGACTTTGTCACCGAAGTTGATCACGCGGCCGAGAAAATCATTATCGAGACACTGCTCACGGCCTACCCGGACCATGGCATTCTGGCCGAAGAATCTGGCCAGGAGCATGGCGCAAAAGACGCCGAGTTTGTCTGGATCATCGACCCGCTGGACGGCACCACCAACTTCATCCACGGCTTCCCAGTCTACTGCGTCAGCATTGCGCTGGCCGTTAAAGGCAAGGTTGAGCAGGCGGTTATTTACGACCCCACCCGCAACGACCTGTTCACCGCCACGAAAGGCCGGGGTGCCTACATGAATGACCGGCGGCTTCGGGTGTCCAAGCGCATCCGTTTTCAGGAATGCCTGATTGCCACCGGCTTCCCGCATCGGCCGGGTGACGACTTCAAAACCTACCTGTCCATGATGAGCGACGTGATGCCGCGCTGCGCCGGCCTGCGCCGCCCCGGCTCGGCCGCGCTGGATCTGGCCTATGTGGCCGCCGGTTTCACCGATGGCCTGTTCGAGACCGGCCTCGCGCCCTGGGATGTCGCCGCTGGGTCATTGCTGGTGACCGAGGCCGGCGGCCTGGTTGGCAACTTCACCGGCGAGGCAGATTTCCTTCATCAAAAAGAATGCCTTGCCGCCAGCCCGAAAATCTATGCCCAGATGGTGTCCATCCTCGGCAAATACAGCAAATTTGCAAGCGCCGCTGAAAAGGCATTGGTGCAGTAGACAATTTCCGTTTCGCGTTGAAATCCTCAACCAAGTACGGGGCAGCCATCTGAAAGCCTTTACCTGAGAGCCTTTATTGGGATGCTAGCGTAAAATATACAAGCTGCTGCAACCGTGCTGGCACGCCAATACTTACCCGGGAACCACCCAGTGAAACGCGACTTGCCGGTCAAAATTGCCAACCTTCCGGTTGCCGGGACTAAAGCCATCAAGAAACGCAACAAGCCGCCTGATACCGAAAACTGGGACGCCCGGCTTGGCTTTCTGATGCACGATGTCTCGCGCCTGAGACGCAGTGTTTTCGATGAGTTCATGAAGCCCATGGCGATGACCCGCTCCCAATGGTGGATTCTGTCCCATTTATCACATCATGACGGCATGATCCAGAGCGACTTGGCCAATGTGCTGGACATCGGCAAAGCGGCACTGGGCGGTCTGATTGACCGGATCGAGGCGTCCAGTTTCATCGAGCGGCGCGCCGACGGCACCGACCGCCGGGCAAAGCGCATCTACCTCACCACGAAAGGCACACAAATCATCACCGAGATGCGTTCACGCAGTCACGAGATGAGTGAACGCATTCTTGAGGGACTGGACACCGCGTCGCGTCACGCGCTCGTGGAGATGCTGAGCGTGGTCAAGAGAAACCTGCTCACCATCAAGGGCGAGTCGTCGGTGGCCTGAGTTCTCGCGGGCATCGGGCGCTGTCCTGAATTTACCGCAATGGCGTCTCGGCGACGGGCGTTCGATGCATCAGCGCCACCCGCTTGCAAGTGGCCACCACCTCGTCGCGCTGGTTCCATGCCGTGTGCTGAAACACCACCACGCCATTGCGTGGACGCGACTTGCTGTCACGTTTTTCGAGCACAACCGATTCAATGTGAAGTGTGTCGCCTGCAAACACCGGCTTGGGAAACCGCACCTCATCCCAACCGAGATTGCCGACGGTGGTGCCCAGGGTGGTGTCCCCCACAGAGATCCCGACCATCAGTCCCAGTGTGAACGCGCTGTTCATCACAGGCTTGCCAAATTCGGTGGTTTTGGCGTACTCGGCATCAAGGTGAATCGCCGCCGGATTATGGGTCATGGTGCTGAACAGAACATTGTCAGTTTCAGTGACCGTGCGCCGTATGTCGTGACGAAAGGTCTGCCCGACTTCGAACTGCTCATAATAAAGTCCCGCCATTGCAAATCTCCGGTTTTGGTATGATTGCATATTATATTGATTAGTACCAATTTAATCCACGCCGTCAGCGCGCAGAGTTTGTAAAAAGGACTGCACGTCCTGTCAAAGGGTTGCAGTGGCGACAGTCGTGGACCTGCAAAGTTAAACCCATAGTGAGTACTCCCCCATGACCGCCCTCCCCCGCACCAACGCCCAGGTTCTACTCAAGTCCCGACCTCACGGCATTCCACAAGCCGAACATTTCGAGGTGGTGGAATCGCCCATGCCATCCCTTGAGGCCGGCCAGTTTCTGGTGCGCAACGAGTTTCTGTCAGTCGAGCCCGCCATGCGCGGCTGGGTCAATGCCCCCGCAAACTATTCGGATCCGGTGGCCGTGGGCAGCGTGATGCGCAGCTTTGCCGCTGGCGTGGTGGTGGCCTCGCGCCACGCGGCCTATGCCGAAGGAGACCAGGTCATGGGCATGCTGGGATGGCAGCACCACGCTGTCAGTGACGGCAGCACCATCCGCCGCAAGGTGCTGGAGCGGGATTTGCCGCTGTCACTGTCTCTTGGTGTTTTGGGCATCAACGGCGTCACTGCTTACTTCGCGCTCACCGAGGTCGGCGAGCCGCGACCTGGGGATACCGTGGTGGTGTCCACAGCGGCTGGCTCAGTCGGCTCGGCGGTCGGGCAGATCGCCAAAATCGCGGGCTGCCGCACCGTGGGCATTGCCGGCGGTGCCACCAAGCTGCGCCTGTGTCTGGACGAATTCGGCTACGACGCTGCCGTTGACTACAAAAGCGCAGACTTCAGCGAAACACTTGCCCAGGCCTGTCCTCAAGGCGTGGACGTCTATTACGACAACACCTCTGGAGCGATCTCGGACGCGGTGGTGCGCCATATCAACAAAGGCGCGCGCATCGTCATCTGCGGCACGGCCTCGATCCCGAACTGGGAGCCCTGGCCAACAGGGCCCAGAATTGAGCGCCACTTGCTCAACAAGGCCGCGCGCATGCAGGGCTTTCTGGTATGGGACTATGAGCACCGCTATGAAGAAGCCGTCGCCCGGCTGGCGGCTTGGGTTCGCGCTGGCAAACTGCACTATCGCGAAGAGTTTTTGAACGACATAAACGCGGCACCCGACGCCATTGCGGGTCTCTATCGGGGCGAGAACCTTGGCAAACGGTTGATCCGGCTGCAACACGATTGACACCATGTTTGAGATTGAATTGCCCCGATCTCAAGAACAGGCAGGAAAAACGCGCAGCAACCTCAAGCGAAAATTTCGCAGTGCACCCGTCAAGGAACCACGACCACCCGCCCGATCAAACGTCGCGCATCCAGGTCATCCAGAATGTCATTGATCTGGTCCATCGGTCTGGTGGTCAGCGGGATCGGTGGCAGGCGTCCTTCCTCGGAAAATTGAAGCAGGGCTTTCAGTTCGTCCAGCGTCCCCACATGGGAGCCCCGGATGGTGAGGTTGCGCGGCGACAGCAGGGCCAGAGAGATTTCCAGGCTGCCACCCATCATGCCGACGATGACAATCACGGTGCCTTTGACGGCGACCGCAAGCGCCAATTCTGCGGTTTCCCTTGAGCCGACGAAATCGATCACGCCCCGGATCGGCCCTCCCGCTGCCAGCTTCAATGCGGCGGCCGCCCCGTCAGTTCGCGTGTCAAAGACCACATGTGCGCCCTGTCGCGTGGCCGCCTCCAGTTTGGCCGGGTCGATGTCGGCGACAACAAGTTGGGCAGCCGTGACCAACGGGGCGATTGCAATTGAAGCCAGCCCCAAACCGCCAGCGCCGATGATCAGCAGGCGATCGGTGGGTGACATGGGCGGCATTTTTTTCAAGGCGCCGTAAGCGGTGAGGCCCGAGCAGGCATAAGTAGCGGCAAGCTTGAGATCGACATTGCCAACGGGAATCACATAACGGCCCTTGGGCACCAGCACATATTCGCTGAAGCCGCCGTCACTGCGAACGCCCAGACTGCGCTGCGCCTCACAGTCGGTGTCCCGTTGTTCAAGACAGTGAGAGCAGACGCCGCAGCCGATCCAGGGATAGACCACGACACGGGTACCCGCCTCAGGTGCCACCGCCTGGGGGCCCAGCGCCGCGACCGTACCCGCAATTTCATGGCCCATTGTCATCGGCAGCTTTGAGCCGAATTTTTCCGCAGTCAATCGGCGGCCTCCCCCCAAATCGAAATACCCTGCGCGAATATGCACATCACTGTGGCACACCCCGGCAGCCTCAATCTTGACAAGCACCTCTTCACCCTGTGGCACCGGCTTGTCGCGCAGGCACATTTGAAGCGGTTTTCCCCATTCAACAATTTGATAGCTTTGCATAATTTAACCCCATGACAACAGAAAGCGAGGCTCGAAACCGCGCGGATTGATAAGTTTGCCTGAGCCGATGTTACTGGCTGTTACTATGCACCCGAAGCCAGTGCACTAGGCGTGACCTGCGTATGATTCCCAGTTGTGAATTTTCCGCCCGCTTTTTTATTAAACCAGGACATGCCGTCCCTACAGGAGACCCGTGATGTTTAAATTCCGAGCCCACAACCCGAACGCCGAAACCAGTGCGTCAATCCCGGCAACACCTGCTGCGCCCGAGACGACACGTCGGCATTTGACCGTGCTGGCTCTTGCCTGCGCCGGGATTTTCGGCGTCACAGCCGCCGCTTATGCGCAAAGCGCCGAGCCGCTGCAAATCGGCATGCTCAGCGACATGTCGGGCCCTTTTGCCGATCTGTCGGGGCCAGGTTCGGTGGTGTCGGCCAAGCTGGCCATCGCAGATTTTGGCGGCAAGGTTCTCGGTCGACCGATTGTGCTGCTGGAAGCCGATCACCTGAACAAACCGGATACCGGGCTGACCATTGCCCGCAAATGGTATGACAGTGGTGTGCGGGCGATCTTCGACATCGGCATCACCACCGTGGCAATAGGCGTGCAAGACCTGGCGCGTGAGAAAAACCGTCTGGTTGTGTTTACCAGTTCCGCCAGCAGTGACCTGACTGGCGTCAAGTGCTCGCCAAACGGCATCCACTGGACCTACAACAGCTATGTGCAATCGCTGGGCGTGGCCAAAGCCGTGCTGGCGCAAGGCGGTAAAAGCTGGTATTTCATCACTATTGATTACACCTATGGCAAAAATGTGCAACGCGACGCGACCCAGATTCTTGAAGCCAATGGCGGCAAGGTCGTCGGCTCGACACTGCACGCGCTGAACTCTACAGAATTTTCTTCGCAATTGCTGCAGGCACAGGCATCCAAGGCGGATGTCATCGCGCTTGCGACGACTACCTCCCACGCCGCAGCCGCCATCAAGCAAGCCGCTGAATTTGGCATTCGCGGAAAACAGATACTGGCACCCCTGTCCTTGACGCTGCACGATGTCAAGGCACTCGGCCTGCAGGCAGCCCAGGATCTTCCCGTGTCCGTGCCGTACTACTGGGACCAAAACGACGCGACCCGAAAGTTCGCGTACCGCTACAAGGACAAGTTTGGCAAGATGCCCAACATGGCGCAAGCCAGCGTCTATGGCGCGGTCACCCACTACCTGAATGCCGTTGCGGCGGTCGGCAACGATGACACTGCCAAGGTGATCGCCAAGATGAAGGCCACGCCGATCAACGACTTCATGACCAAGAACGGGTCTATCCGTGAAGACGGGCGTGTGCTGCGTGACTACTATGTGTTCCGTGTCAAAAAGCCCTCCGAATCCAAAGGTGAATGGGATTTGCTGGCGCAAACCATGACGATTCCAGCCGCTGAAGCATTCCCGCCGACTGACAAGCTGGCCTGCTCACTGGTCAAATAACTCGGGCGCTGGCCCAGGCCGCCAGAAGGTGATCTGTGGGTGGCCTGTGCGGTTCCAAAGGACATTGAATGAGCGGCGACTATATTATTGAAACCAGGGGTCTGTCCAAGGAATTCAAAGGCTTCACTGCCGTCAACAGCGTCAATCTTCGGGTGCAGCGCGGTGCCGTCCATGCGCTCATCGGCCCGAACGGCGCAGGCAAGACAACCTGTTTTAACCTGCTCACCAAATTTCTGGAGCCCTCGGCAGGATCCATTTTTTTTGATGGCCGCGACATCACGCGCATGGCACCGGCCGATGTCGCCCGGCTGGGCATGGTGCGCAGCTTCCAGCTTTCTGCCGTGTTTCCGCAAATGACGGTGCTGGACAACGTGCGTGTTGCGCTGCAGCGGCCTCTGGGGCGGTCTTTTCATTTATGGCGCTCTGAAAGCTTGCTGGATGGTCTCACCGGGAAAGCCACCGCGCTGCTGGCCGATGTCGGTCTGGCCGAGCACGCTTCGGAGCATGCTGGCGACCTGTCCTATGGCCGCAAGCGCGCGCTTGAGATTGCAACCACACTGGCGCTTGATCCGGCCATGCTGCTGATGGACGAGCCCACGTCCGGCATGGGCCATGAGGACATCGCTGTGATTGCCGCCCTGATCAAACGGGTGGCTGCGTCCCGGACCATTTTGATGGTCGAACACAACCTGGGTTTCGTCGCCGATCTGGCCGACCGGATCACCGTGCTGGCACGCGGTGAAGTCCTGGCTGAAGGCACGTACGCTGAAGTTTCACAGAATTCCGAAGTCATGGCCGCTTACATCGGCAAACCTCATGACTGACACCGCCACCCAACCCCTTGTTGTGCGCGGCCTGCATGGCCATTACGGTCAATCGCATGTTTTGCACGGCATGGACTTCAATGTGCAGCGCGGCGAGGTTGTCACACTGCTTGGGCGAAATGGCGCAGGCAAGACCACCACCCTGCGCGCCATCATCGGCATTCTGGGCAAGCGCAGCGGGTCCGTCATCTTTGAAGGCGTAGAGACCATTGCCCTGCCTTCGGAGCGCATCGCCGCGCTGGGTCTTGCGTATTGTCCTGAAGAGCGCGGAATTTTCTCGGCATTGACGGTGCAGGAGAATCTGGTGCTGCCGCCCATCCTGAAGCCCGGCGGCATGACGCTTGACGAGATTCACGGCTTGTTCCCCTGGCTGAAGGAACGCGCCAAAAGCCAGGGCACAAAACTCTCTGGCGGCGAGCAGCAAATGCTGGCCATCGCGCGCATCCTGCGCACCGGCGCCAAGACACTGCTGCTGGATGAGCCCACCGAAGGGCTGGCACCCATCATCGTGCAGCAGATTGGCGACATCATCCGCAAGCTCAAACACAGCGGCTACACCCTGCTGCTGGTCGAGCAGAACCTGCGCTTCGCCATGTCCGTGGCCGACCGCCATTACGTTGTTGAGCATGGGCGTGTCGTCGATGCCGTCACGAATGGCCAGCTAGTAGAACGCCCGGGTTGCCTGGATATGTACCTGAGCGTATGACAGCAGGAGTGATTCAATGATTGATATTTTCGGGATACCCCTGCCGGCGCTGCTGGGGCAATTGACGCTGGGCCTGATCAATGGTGCGTTCTATGCCATGCTGAGCCTGGGGCTGGCCGTCATTTTCGGCTTGCTCAATGTGGTCAATTTTGCCCATGGCGCGCAGTTCACGATGGGTGCGTTTGGTGCATGGATGCTTCTGAGGTACTTGCAGATACCCTACTGGGGTGCACTGGTGCTGGCACCGCTGGCGGTCGGCCTGATCGGTGTTGCGCTCGAGAAGACGCTGCTCAGGCGTCTTTACGGCATGAGCGATTTGTACCAGTTGCTGCTGACTTTTGGCCTGGCCTTGATCTTTGAAGGCTTGCTGTCCATTTTGTACGGCTCTTCGGGTCTGCCTTATGACAACCCCATGCCTGGCGGGATCAATCTCGGATTCATGTTTCTGCCATATTACCGCGCCTGGGTGGTTACCTTCTCGGTGCTGATTTGCGCGCTGACGTGGTACGGCGTGGAGCGCACCCGCCTGGGCTCTTACCTGCGGGCCGCCACTGAAAAGCCAGAACTGGTGCGCGCCTTTGGCGTCAATGTGCCACGCATGATCACGCTGACGTATGGCCTGGGTGTCGCGCTTGCCGCGCTGGCGGGTGTGCTGGCCGCGCCGATGGATCAGGTCAAGCCCTCCATGGGATCGGGACTCATCATTACCGTGTTCGCCGTGGTCGTGATTGGCGGCATGGGGTCATTGTTCGGCGCGATCCTGACCGGCTTTGGCCTCGGAATGGTAGAGGCATTGACCAAGGTGTATTACCCGCAGGGCGCGAGCGTGGCCATCTTCCTGATCATGGCGGTTGTGCTTCTGCTCAAGCCGTCCGGACTGTTTGGCAAGACGCCATGATGGGCCTCCCCTGCGCCATGCTCAATTTCGGCACGACCCATTCAAAAGGACTCTTATGCGCCGCGCTGACGTGATCGCCTTCGTCATCCTGATGGTTGTGGCGGCTTTCGCGCCGTTTTTGATTTACCCGACCTTCCTGACCAAGTTGCTGTGTTTCGCCGTGTTCGCGATGGCTTTCAATTTGCTGGTTGGTTATGTCGGGCTGCTGTCTTTCGGCCACGCCATGTTCTTCGGTGGCTCAGCCTATGTCACCGGGCATGCGCTGAAAGTGTGGGGCCTGTCGACCGAACTGGCGGTGCTCACCGGTGCGGCCAGTGCCGCCGTGATGGGTCTTGTGGTTGGATTGATCGTCATCCGGCGCCAGGGAATTTACTTTGCGATGATCACGCTGGCGCTGTCGCAGATGTTTTTCTATTTCTGTGTCGGTGCCAGCTTTACCGGCGGCGAAGACGGCATCTCTGCCATCCCCCGCAGGCCGGTGTTCGGCTTTATTGACATCACCAATGACCGGGTGCTGTACTACGTGGTGCTGGCCGTATTTGCAGCCAGTTTTTTGTTCATCTACCGCACCATTCACTCGCCGTTTGGCCAGGTGCTGCAGGCCATCCGCGAGAACGAACCGCGGGCAATTTCGCTGGGCTACCGTGTGAATCAGTACAAGCTGGTGGCCTTTGTTCTGTCAGCCGCCCTGGTCGGGCTGGCGGGCAGTCTCAAAGTGCTGGTCTTTCAGCTCGCCTCGCTGGTCGATGTCGGCTGGGCACTGTCCGGTGAAGTGATCTTGATGACCCTGGTAGGCGGCATAGGGACCGTATTCGGGCCGATTGTCGGTGCGGCGGTCATCCTGACCATGCAAAACTATCTGAGCGGGATGGCTCTATGGGTACCGGTGATCCAGGGAAGCATTTTTGTGCTGGTGGTACTGTTATTCCAGCGCGGAATTGCCGGCGAAATTGCAGAGTGGTTCAGACGCGGCAACCAGCAGGCTGTCGCAAATAAACGCTCGCCCTGATGGCCGGGCCTGCTCGGGAGCTAGAAGGCGCGGCCGTTTTGGTGACTGGGGCTGCATCGGGCATCGGTGCTGCGCAAACTGTTGCGCATCCATTGAATGAATTCTGAACGGCGCATCACTCGACCAAAGGATTTCCATTTTGAAAACCGAAAAAAACAACGCCCTGCCTTTGGATGGCTTGAAGGTGCTTGATCTTTCAAAAGTGCTGGCCGGACCGCTGTGCGCGCAGTACCTTGGGGATATGGGGGCCGATGTCATCAAGATCGAAACCCCCGGCCAGGGTGACGAGACCCGGCACTGGCCACCGTTTCGCGATGTGGGCCAGGATAAAACTGGCGCTGTTTTCCTGAGTGCAAATCGCAATAAACGAAGCCTGTGCCTGGACCTTAAAAGCGAGCAAGGCCGTGCCGTGGTGTACCGCCTGGCCAAGTGGGCTGACGTGGCTATTGCCAGCTTTGGGCCGGGCGTTGCTGAAAAACTCGGCGTCGACAGCGACGCCCTGCGCGCTTGCAATCCACGTTTGATCTACTGCGATATTTCCGGTTTCGGCAGTGTGGGCCCGATGCGCGAAGGCAAAGGTTACGACGTTATCCTGCAATCCTTCACCGGCATGCTGTCCATCACGGGCGAACCCAATGGCCCTCCCGTGCGCAGCCCGTACTCTCCGGTGGACCAGGCCACCGGCTTGCATGGCCTCATCGGCATACTGGCGGCGCTGTATCGCCGCGAACGCACTGGCGCGGGCGGCACGGTTGAGGCTTCCCTGTTCGATACCGCCACCGGACTTTTGGGTTATTTCCTGCAAAGCTTCTGGGAAAGAGGCACTGAGCCGGAGAAGCCGGGCTCTGGTCACGAGTCGCTGTGCCCTTACCAGGTATTCGAAACCGCCGATAAACCGTTGATCCTTGGCGTGGCCAACGACACGCTGTGGAAAAGATTCTGCACCCTGACCGATCTGGCCGATGTCGTGGACCACCCCAACTACCGGACCAATGCGGATCGCGTTCTCCATCGCGCCGACACCGTGGCCTTGGTATCGAAGGCCTTGCTGGCGCGGCCTCGCGACGTCTGGCTGAAGGAATTGGACCGCGCAGGCATTCCCAGCTCTCCCCTGCACACGCTCGGTGAGCTTTCAGAGCACCCGCACACGCGCGCGAGCGGCATGAAATTTGACTATGTGCATCCGGTATTGGGAAAGCTGCAGGGCATTGCGCAACCTTTGCGCTTTGACGGAGAAAGGACCCAACTCCGACGGCCACCCCCGCTGCACGGCGAGCATAGCTCCGAAATTCTGGGCGAACTTGGTTACAGCGCAGCCGAGATTGAGGCCTTCATGCAATCAGGTTCCAGCGCCATCAAGAATCAGGCATCATCACCCTGAATTTGCGGCAAAGGAATGCGGCACCCTTGGGTTTTCAGGTGCAGCGTTGAAGACCGCTGCAAGCGTTTCATGCCATCACATTTCCTTTGCCAAAGGTCGCCTGGACCATGCCCTCAGGCGCCTCGGTTAAAAGCAGGGCAAGGCAATGCGCTTGAAGGTATTTGAAGGCAAATATCAGTGGCGGAAAATTTGCCGGGTTATTCAATGCGTAAATGATGCATCAAGAAATTAAAAAAATAAGCGACTCACTTAAAGGGGTTGAAAGTCACACCCCCATGATGCAGCAGTACCTGGGCCTCAAAGCCGGGTATCCCGACACGCTGCTGTTGTACCGCATGGGCGATTTTTACGAGCTGTTTTTTGCAGACGCTGAAAAGGCGGCGCGGCTGCTGGACATCACCCTTACCAAGCGCGGGCAGTCGGCGGGTCAGCCCGTGGTCATGGCCGGTGTGCCGTTTCACTCGGTTGAAGGCTATCTGGCCAAACTCATCAAACTCGGCGAATCGGTGGCGGTGTGCGAGCAGGTGGGCGAAGTCGGCGCTGCACCTGGAAAAGGCCCGGTAGAACGCAGGGTCGTGCGCGTCGTCACGCCCGGCACGCTGACCGATACCGAGCTGCTCAGCGACAAAGCCGAGTCGCTCTTGCTGGCTGTGCACCAGGGGCTGCGCAACACTTGCGGGCTGGCCTGGCTTGCCGTGACCCAAGGCGTGGTCAATCTGGCCGAATGCGCCGTTGACGATGTGGCTGAATGGGTGGCGCGCATTGGCCCGAGTGAGTTGATACACAGCGCGGGGATCACCGCCAGCTTTGAAGCGCGCCTCAAGAGCCTGCGGTATTCCCCAGGCGGCTCGCAGGCTTTGTCTTTGAGCATGCGACCCGAATGGCAGTTTGAAGCCGCCCTTGGCCAGCGCCAACTGCTGGAGGCGCTTAAAGCCGCCAGCCTGGCCGCATGGAACGCGCAAGACCTGCCCCATGCCCATGCAGCGGCGGGTGCCCTGCTGGGCTATGCCGAGCACACCCAGGGCCGGCGCTTAAGCCACGTGCACAGCCTGCGCGTGCAGCGCGACGATGAACTGGTCAATCTGCCGCAAACCACGCGGCGCAACCTGGAACTGGTGCAGACCCTGCGCGGTGAAGACTCGCCCACGCTGTTTTCGCTGCTCGACACCTGCATGACCGGCATGGGCAGCCGCCTGATGAAGCAATGGCTGTTGCAGCCTGAGCGCAACCGCGCCAGCGCGCAGCAAAGGCTGGCGGGCATTGCCGCTCTGCGTGGGGATGGGACGCACACTTCGCCGACGGGTGAAACGCACACTTCCCGTGCGGGCCTATGGCAAACCCTGCGCGGGCAGCTCAAGGGCAGCACCGACGTGGAACGCATCACCGCGCGCATCGCGCTACGCCAGGTGCGTCCGCGTGAATTGGTGGCCTTGCAGAAAACGCTACACAAAACAGAGCTACTAAATCATAATACACAAGGG
>JANMVO010000493.1:0-3313 GCA_031392805.1 Rhodoferax sp.
CCAAAAAAAAGACTCATCTCTGCCCTAATTGTGTTGAATGACCAGTTCTAGCTGTCTTGCGATTGAATTGCCTGGCAGCCCGCCACAACTACTCATTCATCACCATCACTGTCATTTAGCAGGTTTGAAAACGCCGCCAACGCTGACCAAGGCTTGCAGTGAACGGTTGCCCAAATGATCCGTGGGAGTAAAAGTACGCGGGAATCCGACCGCTGCGGCAAATTCCCATTCGGGCGTTTTTCCGGCCACAAAGCCATTGATTTTTGTGTCGAGATTGGTCATGAAAATGTCCCTGGTCAGATTTTTTCCGGCCAGGCGGATGGCTTCGGCCACCACATAGACATCGGCGTACAACATGGTTGAATAGGTATTTGGCGTATTGGCCGGACGCTCGATATGGAACTTGTCAAGGGCCGCCAACCATTGACCCATGGCCCCGGTTTTGTCATCAATGAACTGCGTACCGCCACTCCAGAAGGTGTAGAAGTTTTCCGCAGCGGCACCCGCCATGCGTGACACAGAAGGATCCCCCAAAGCCGGGTCACCCACGATTTTGGCAGTAACGCCGGCACGGCGGATTTGAGGCAGGATGCGACCGCCATCGGAAGCCAGTCCATATATGAAAACCACATCAGGGTTGGCGGACTTGATTTGCTGTATCTGGCCTGTAAAATCGGTGTCGCCTGAATTGAACGTGACCACACTGACCTCGGCACCACCCGTTTGCAACAGGCCTTTGACCAGGGGACCGCCAGAAATGCAATGGGCCTGGTCACATTGCATCATGACAACACGCTTGGGCTTGAAATTGTCATTGACAAACTTGGCCATCGCCGTGCCCCACACAACTTGGGTACTGGTTGCGCCCGAATAGACATTGCGGCGAAATTTGCCCATCACTTGAGGATCGGACGCCAGGCTGACGTAGTAGGGAACCCCATTTTTCTCAAAATACGGCAGCACCGGAACGGTGGACGTGCTGGTGCCTGCACCCAGCACGATAAACATGTTTTCTTCATCAACCAGCTTCCTTGCAGCCGTCACACCACCATCAGGCGAACCGCGGTCATCGACAAAGTTGAAGACAAGCTTCCTGCCGTTGACACCGCCCTTGGCATTGATTTCCGCTTGAGCCAGTGCAATTCCAACGCGTGCGCCCTGTCCGACAAAACTTGCAGGGCCTGACAGCGACAGGTGGACACCGATCTTGATTTCTGAATCGGTAACGCCCGGAACGCTTTGAGCCCAGGCCAAATTAATGGAGGCAAGAAAACCAAACAGGAGAGTTAAAAATGAAGAAAAACGTTTCATGCTGCCTCGGGGTAGTGAAAATTTACTGATCAGTAACATTTTCTTCCAAACAGTCAAACTATTGAATTGGGGCTAACCCTATAAACAAAGCGCATGCGCGCTATGCAGAAAGTGAGCCGGTTAAATCTGTGACGGGTCGCCTTTCGGACCGGTCGCACTCAACCCCGAACGTGACTCCTTCAGCCGGGAGAATTTACGCCGCAAACGATTTTTGAAACGACATTCAACCGTTGGGGACAGGAATGCGGCGACACGACTGATTTTCAGGCGGGGCGAACACCGCCAAACATCGACCAGGAGCCCGCCAGCAGCCAGCCATTGTCAACAGGCAGGTTCACGCCAGTAATCGCCAACGCATCATCTGACAGCAGAAATGCTGCGGCCAGCGCAACCTCGTTCGGCATCACCATCCTGCCTATCGCGGTACTTTCCTCCATCCGCCCCAAATCACGCTGCCCCTTGTCGATTGCCGCCTGGAGCGCCGGTGTCAGCACCGGACCGGGAGAGACGCAATTCACACGCACGCCGCTTCTGCCCCATTCGGCCGCCAGATTTTGCGTAAGCTGGATGATGGCCGCCTTCATCGGCCCGTAGGCATGCAGGGGCGTAGAAAGCATGCCGGAGATGGACGCGATGTTCAGAATGACGCCATTGCGGCGCTGGGCCATTCTGCTGCCGAAGGCCGCACAGGACACATAGGTGCCTCTCAGGTTGGTACTGAAAACCCGGTCATAAGTTTCTATTGGAAGCTCGGCGGGTGGCACAGCAGCGCCCTGAATGATGCCGGCTGCGTTGATCAGAGCCGTCACTTCACCCACATCCTTCTCGATGCGTGTCACCAATGACGCCAGTTCCTGGTCATTGCAAACATCGACCGCGTAGGCCCAGCCCCCAATCTCCCGCGCCACGCTCTCGGCACTGGCATGATTGATGTCTGCAATAACGACCTTGGCACCCTCGGATGCCAGCAGTTGCGCACAGGATTTGCCGATGCCACTGGCGCCACCGGTGATGACCGCGACACGTCCTTTAAAGCGCTCCTGACTTTGACTTGAACTCATGGCATGGCTCTGCATTTGTACTCAGCCCTGAGACAGGATGTGCACCTTGCGCGAAGCAATGAGTTCCTTGGTGTTGGCGCGATACGTGGCGACATGGGGCGCGCTGGCGTGGTCCGCCAGGGCTTGCATGCTTTCCCATTTCTCGATGACCACGAGCGTATCGGGGCCCAACTTGTCCTGAAAACCCGGCGCGTTTTGGGCATCGACGACCGCACCATATTCAATGCATCCCTTTTCTGCCAAGACGGCGGGAACGTTGGCATTGAAGTGGGCCAATATCTGGTCACGCATGCCTGGTTTGGCTGAAATCACGGCTAGTACATTGATCATGCTTGTGTCTCCGGTAAAAAATTGAAGTTAAAAAAGTTGAAGTTATGCAGCAGCTTTGGCCAAAGCAGCAAGGATTTCCTGACTGTGTTCGCCAAGTTCTGGTGCCTGACGTTCAAGCGGAAAATTTTTGCCATTAAACAAGATTGGTTGCCGGACAAAGGTTTGCTTTTTGGGGCCAACACCGTGGGCCACGATCTCCCGATAGACCAGCTGCGGCTCCTTAAGAACATCATCGGCTTCGATCACGGGGCCAAAAGCGATGCCCCGTTTTTCAAATTCGACATACAGGTCGGCGACCGCCCATTTGGCGATGGCCTTCCTCAAGACCGGATCAATTTCATTCACCCGGCGGCTGCGCTGGTCTTCATTCAGATGTTCGTATTGCGCCAAACCCAGCATTTGGCACAGGGAAACCCACATCGGATCCTCCCCGGCAATACTCAATGTAATTTGACGCGCGTCGCGTGTCAGATAAATCCCGTAGCCAGGATCCAGCGGCGGCAAATCGCGCAACGGCAACTGGTTTGCGGGCGGCACCAGAAAAGGCGTCATCCAGCTGACCAAAGCGTCCAGCATCGAGACGTCCAGCGTGCTGCCTGCCTTGTTTTGTG
>JANMVO010000533.1:0-1717 GCA_031392805.1 Rhodoferax sp.
GTCGTAATCCACCACCTCAGCGAGCTCATCCTGCGTCGGTGTGGACACGGCCAGCGGCACATACAGGTCGATATTGATCACGATCCGCTGCTCGGCCTTTTTCTCGAAATCATGCACGCCAATATTCACCCACACCTCGTAGTTGCGCAGGAACAGGCGGCGGCACGTGGGCAGCAAATCGCTGCGAAGGGAATCGGTCATAAGGCGTGTTTTTTGAGCAGGTCTTCCACCACAAACATGATGTCGCGCGGCAGCGGAACCAGGTGCTGGCCATTATCGACGCTGACGGTGGTGCCGGTGATGCTGGGGGTGCCGGCCAGAAACAGGCAGGTGCGGGCCACGTCGAATGGGTCAGTCGGGCGGCGCATCAGGTTGGCACTGGCTGCCAGGTTGAAATTGTCTTCCGATTGCGGGCCGCTCAAATACATCAGGCCGGGGGCCACGCCGCACACGCGCAGGTGGGGGGCCAGGGATTGCGCCTGCAGACTCACGGCCCGCTCCAGCGCCAGTTTGGACACGGTGTAAGAAAAATAGTCGGGGTTGAGGTTGTAAACCTTCTGGTCCAGGATGTGGATGGCGCAGGCGTCCCGTCTGGCAGCCGGCGTCGGGGCAGTGCCCTGTCTGGCTGCTGTGTTGCCCGCTTCAGCGATGGCATCGGCGCGTGCATTCGCGACTGACTTGGCCATGATCTTTGCCAAAGTCAACGGTGCCAGCAAATTCACCTGCAACTGCGCCGCCGCCTGTGCCGCGTCAAAATCGAGTCCCGTGTCGGGGATGAAAAGCGAGGCGTTGTTGACCAGGCAATCCAGCAAGCCGTGCCCGCGCTCAATCGTCGCCATCATCTCAATGCAGTCGCTGGTTTGCGACAGGTCGGCATGTACCGCGCTGGCCGCCAAGCCCTGGTTGCGCAGAGACTGGCATAACGCCTGGGCCTGCGCTTCCCCGCTGCGGTAATGGCACAGCACCTGCCAGCCCGCCGTGGCAAAGGTGTCGCACAGGGCGGCACCCAGGCGCATGGCACCCCCGGTGACAAGAACTTTCTTTTGATTCATGGGTGCCATTTTCGGGCATTGCGATAATTGCCGGACGATGTTGAAAAATGCCCTGCCTGAATTTAAAAATGCGCTGCATGAAGCCATGGCAGACGACCCCAATCGCCTGAATCACGAAGACCCCGCATTGGGCGAAATCATTCACCGGGCGATTGCAAAAGGCGATGGCTGGATCGGCTTTGACGCGTTCATGGCGCTGGCGCTGTACACGCCGGGTCTGGGGTACTACGCGCATGGCAGCAACAAGTTCGGCACGCTGCCCGCCGATGCAATGCGCGAGCGCAACGAGCGCAGCGAGGGCAGCGAAGTCAGCGAGGGCAGCGACTTTGTAACCGCACCCGAGATGACCCCCCTGTTCGGCCAGACGCTGGCCACGCAAGTGGCGCAGGCCTTGCAAGCCACCCACACGGCCGAGGTCTGGGAGTTTGGCGCTGGCTCCGGCGCGCTGGCGCTGCAAATTCTGGATGAGCTGGCGCGCCTCAATGTGCCGCTGGCGCGTTACACCATCGTGGACGTGTCGGGCGCCCTGCGCGCGCGCCAGCAACACAGGCTGCTGGCCCATGGCGACACAGTGCGCTGGGCTGATACGCTGCCAGAGCAGATGCAAGGCGTGGTGGTCGGCAACGAGGTGCTGGACGCCATGCCGGTGAAATTGCTGGCGCGGA